>CAIVNT010000479.1 GCA_903907305.1 uncultured Ignavibacteriota bacterium | reverse complement strand
TCTCTCCTGACTATCCGTATGGTGGCACTTCTCAGCCGATTCTGCTCCTCAATGGATCCTTCGACCGATTTGCGGTCAGCGGAAGATGTTCTGAAGACCGAACGGGATAGATCGATCTTGCGTTCAAGGAACACCGTTCTGACCGCGGCAATGAATACCGATGGATCCCTCTGAAGAGAATCCGAGATACTGATATCGATATCCCAATGTGCTGATGGGTTCCGCTCTACTGCATGATAAAATCGTATAAAATACGGAGTCTGTTCAAATTCCAGACGAAGATCGATGTATCCCGCGATCATCGGCTGCTGCAATGGATATTCGGTCAGTTGTTCATCGTCCCTTCTGTCTAGAGGATCGTTTCCGCAGAGTATCTCCTCCCCGTCCGAGATACCTCCGCTGTCAGTATCGGCGATGAGCGGAGCGGTTTGATATGTAAAGAGTTCCTGAGCATCCGTCAGTGAATCCGCATCCGAATCCTTGAGGAGAGGATCGGTTCTATAGATGAGCACTTCGTCACCGTCATTGACACCATCACCATCCGAATCTTTTTTCAGGGGGTCGGTATGATACCGAAGTATTTCCAATCCATCGATCAATCGGTCACCGTCCGTATCCGCAGCATTGGGATTCGTTTTGTATTGCCGAAGTTCTTCCATATCGGTCAAACCGTCATTATCGGTATCAGGGTTCGTGCGGTCTTCCGTCACTGAAATCAGCGGAGGAATATATTGTCCTTCTTCGGATATTCCTGCCGGCATCATGGACGGGAAGGACACCGATGCAAATGTCACCGACAAAAAAACAGAGGGCCGAATCTTTGTTTGCTCTAAAAAGATTTGACTTCCAACGGAGACCTGGAGGTTTTCGATGACAGTGTATTTTAGACCGATATTTCCCATCACTTCTGCTGTGCATACGGAGAAGTCGTTGTTCGTTGTTTCACCTACAAACAGCAGTCGCTCCGAAAGCGGCACGGCTAATCCTATACCGACAGCAATTTTTCCATTCACATTGTTCTTTGAAGGGACTTGAGTTCTATACCCTGCCGTGCCATAGACATATGCCGGGTTGAAATATTCGGTCCCGGCTATCACCGAAGGAAGAACGATGTATGAACCGGAGAGCACATCCGAAGTATCGGTACTTTCATTATGAGAAACCCGCAGATCCACACCTGTTCTGAACAACGAATTTTCCGGCCCTGCCGGGAATGAAAATTTCAATCCGCCGATGGTAGCGTTCATGCTCTTATGCCCATCAGTGAGATCAAGGAATGCCAAATATGCTTCCGCAGACCCGGTCATTCCAAAGCTCATTGTCTTATTGAATCCATTTTTCACTGAACTGCCGGAGCCGTATTCCTGCAGCACTGCTGTGATCCGAACATTCCCAACATTGATGGTTCCGGGAGAGGCTACCGATATCCCGCCATTGACCCCGAAGATTGAACCGCCGATAAATGAATCATTGCGCTGCGTTTGTGCAATCGCCGGTTCGATGCACAATGTTATGAGAACAGTGATAATATATCTCATTTTATTTTTTATGGCAGTATTGACACAATGACATTGCCGGGGCAACCAGCAAGTGCGGATGAGTTGATGAATGCGCCTTATGGCATGAGATACATGATATTTCCTTGCCCGGACGGAACGGATCAGGTCTGCCGCTCAGCGGATGATCTACAACAGGATGGGGCTTTTTTAAAATATCTTCATGACATTCTGCGCACATAGTATTGACCGGTGCTAAAAGCAGATGATCATTTTCCGAAGCGTGGATATCATGACAGACAAAACATTGTTCCACGACCGCATGAACAGATATCGCTGTGATTGTATCTTTCACAATATCTGTATGACATTCTTCACATCGTTTCGAAGTGTAACTGCCTTGTATGCCGTACGATCCTTTTGCACCGGCTTTATGACACCGCGAACAATCTTTTTTCTTCATCGGTTCGTGCACGGACGGCAGATCCATCACAGAACCATGACAGGACATGCAGTCGATACCGTTGTCTATGCCGTTCGATCCCGGGGAAAGGACAGACCGGTGACAGGGAAAACATTGAGCCTCACTCAGAGCCGTATGGAATATTTCTCCGGAAAATTCCACCGGCGCACTCTTTCCCGATGCACTGGAGAATCTGAAAAACCGGACCGAATCACACGATACTTCCATTTGATTTGCATCATATCCTCGGATAAAGAACAGGTTCACTCCGGTCTGCAATTGAACTCCGAACGAGAACATCCTCCCGAACTGCTGAATGAACTGACGGGACTGAACTTCCAATATTCTCAGTTTCCATCCGGTAAGGATTATTTTGATGGAAAAGATCTTCGGCTCATTCACTGTCGCAGCAATCTGCTTCAGAAATTGCGAAGACCAAAATTTTTTGATATCCATATTTTCCGAAAGACCAAACCGAAGCTCATTATTCTTTTCCGCACCACCGGCCCAGTACGTTGTGATCTTCATTGAAGTGATAATCATATCATCCGGGAAGATAGAACGAATATCCGTGAACAGCCGCTCCTTCCCTTCTTTCGCAAATACATCGGTCGTGACCCGTGTTTGAAAGGGTTGAAGCAGTTGAATACTCCCAATAGCAGAAGAATCGAATGTGCCGGATATGGAGGCGGTCGGGAATGAAATGGAATGATTTCTCGATGAAGGAAATATGATCGAAAC
>CAIVNT010000478.1 GCA_903907305.1 uncultured Ignavibacteriota bacterium | reverse complement strand
TCCCCGCCGACTTTTGCACGAATAAATTTCCAGAAATGTGCACCCGCCGCCGCTTCGTCTATTATAGATCTTTCGGCCGGGTTATACGACGGCGGACTCTGGTCGGGTTCTGAAGTGAGAAATAGCTCGATCTTCTTTCCGGGATACATGAAAACAGCCGGTCCGAATTCCGTTTCGTTCAAGGTGCAGTCAATGCCGATCCTGCGATATGATTCCTTCTTACCTCAATTTTTGAGCTGAAACACGCTATTCAGAAGCACGTTGAAATACCACTTTTCATTGGACTGTCATTGATTCGCAGGCTTGGCAAATGGAGGCAATAATAGAAGAAAAACTAATGATAAATTATGTTAACTGAACTCACTTATTGGCAATGAATCTAAACGTTGTTTAAGAGTATTCTAACAAAAGCATTTCCGTTATTCAATGTAATATTCGTAAATTAGCCATCCAAAAATATATCAACTTTATGAGACAAACACTCACAAATTCATTACTCCTCTCTATAATAACAACAATGCTATTCGCCGTTGGAGAGAAGCCAAATCACCCGGCAGCGTTCGACAGCTATGTGATAACAAATTACACAGCTGATAACGGTCTGCCGCAGAATACCGTCGATCTGGTGAATCAAACTTCGGACGGATATATCTGGATCGGAACATATGCCGGATTAGCACGATACGACGGTGTGAAGTTCGTCCATTTCAACAAATCCATCACACCGGCATTCAAGATCAACCACGTTACGGTGATGTATCAGGATAAGAGCGGAACCTCATGGTTCGGAACAAACGGCGGCGGAATAGTTCGATATGCAAAACATACATTCTCTACCGTTGATGCATTCGAGTCCGACGGCAAAGAATACATCAAATCGATCCAGTCATTTTCCCCGAACGAACTTATTGTGGGAACAGAACGCGGAGGCATTCACACGATTCGTCTCAGCGATTCAGGTGATATCCAGGAAATCGCTCCCCTTCTGGAAAAACAGCTTCCCAAGAATATCCTTTTCCGCACGCTGATCAAAACAGGAAAAACGATCTACCTCGCCACCGACATCGGACTTATCACGATTGATGGACAATCCGTAAAGACCATCACCACCGCAAACGGACTGCCGAACAATTCCATCACCGCTTTGGCGGTCGATCAGAATGATGCTGCCTGGGTCGGAACATCGAACGGACTTGCGCGTATTGCCAACGGCACAATTCAGTCATATTCTACTTCAAACGGACTCACCAACAACTCGATCCGTTCCCTGTTCGTAGATCAAGAGAATATTCTTTGGATCGGAACGGATGGAGGAGGTCTTAACAGATTTCTTCCGTCAGCAACCGGTAAACAGTTCGATGCGTTGACTGCCGACGATGGTCTTGTGAACAATTTTATCCGGACGATCTTTCAGGATAAGGAACGCAATATTTGGATCGGAACAAGGAACGGACTGAGCCAACTGCATATCCGAAAATTTGAATTGTTCGGTAAAAAATTCGGTCTTTCAGACTCATATGTCCGCACCGTTCTCGAAGACAGTAAACACCGGCTGTGGATCGGAACAAACGGCAGCGGATTGAATTGCCTTGACGGCCGTTCAGTAAAGAAATGGAACGAGAAGCAGCTCCCGAATAAATTCATCCGCGCACTGTATGAGGATCACAACGGACTTCTTTGGATCGGAACGGACGGCGGCGGCGTTATTCGGTATGATGAAACGAAACCTTCGGGGAAACAATTCAAATACTATGATAATACCAATGGCTTGACCGAAAATTATATCAGAGCGTTTGAAAGCGGGTTCGATAACGATCTTTACGTGGCAACATACGGCGGCGGTATCTCCCGCATCAAAGGCGATTCCGTGATCCCGTTGACGACCAAGCAAGGACTCGCCAACGATAATATCCTTGCGATGGTCCGTTCCTATAATAATGAGATCTGGGTTGGAACGAACGGAGGCGGCATCAATAAGATCACTCCCCACGGAATTGAAACGTACAGCACAAAGGACGGGTTGTCAAACAATTTCATCCTTTGCCTGTTTGTCGATAAGAGCGGTGCATTGTGGATCGGTACGAACGGCGGCGGTATCAATAGATTTGCAGATGGAAAATTCCAGAGCTTCACTACGAAAGAAGGATTACGGGAAGATGTAACACTGATGATCATCGAAGATGATGCCGGATATCTCTGGATCGGAGGGAATCAGGGAATCGCTCGAATTCCCAAAGACGAATTCCGGCAGGTCGCGGAAGGAACACGAAAAAAATTCTCCCGCGTCGACTTCGGCCGTTCCGATGGATTGCAGAATGCAGAGATCAGCGGTGTTTCAAGTCCGAGCATCATCAAAGCGTCGGACGGGAAGATCTGGTTCACCACCGTCGGCGGTCTTGCCATGGTCGATACGACTCGTATCATCGATCCGATCAATGATTTTCCACTTCATGTGGAAGAGATCCATGTGAACGAACAGACCTATTATCCGGATTCAACATTGGAGATAGAACCGGGATACAGTTCCGTGGAATTTCACTATACAGGATTGAGTTTCATGTCGCCGGAACGGATGCGTTTTCGTTATAAACTTGAAGGATTCGATGCTAATTGGAATGATGCAGGAGTCCGGAGGACAGCGTATTACACCAACATCCCTCCCGGTTCATACTCCTTCCGCGTCAGCGCATCCATCGACGGCGGCACGTGGAGCACGGATGAAGCTTCCGCCTCAGTCATCTTCGAACCGTATTTCCATCAGACTCCCTATTTCGGGTTCCTTGTTGGTATCGGCCTAATCGTTCTCGGTGCGGGACTCTATGCAATCAGAACTGCGAACGTGCACAAACACGCAAAGCAGTTGAAAAATATTGTGGACGACCGGACGAAAGAACTTGTTGAGACGAAAGAAAAGATCGAGCAGCATCTGAAGGATGTGGAATCAACACGCGATGAACTCTCCCGCATCAATACCCGTCTGGACAAAGCGAACAAGGAAAAATCTGACCTGTTAGGGGTCCTCTCCCACGATTTCAAGAACAAAGTTGTCAACCTGAACCATTTTGCACATACGATCAATGATAATCAGTATAACCAAACAGTCGTGCAGGAACATTCGAAATTGATGGAACAGACCACCAATTATATGCTGAAACTTATTGAAGATACTCTCAGTTCGTCGGCATTGGAGCAGGGACAGCTCGTCGTTACAAAATCCAGAGTGGACATCGTGCAGCTGGTGGAACTGGTTGTTCTCAAAAACAGGATCATGATGCAGCAGAAAACACAGACGGTCAATTTTTCATCGTCAATTGATAAATGTATCGTCAGCGGAAGCGAACGCTGGCTGAATGAAGCAGTGGATAATCTCGTGAACAACGCAGGAAAATTCTCGGACTCGGGTACTTCGATCGATGTCAGTATCGAAGCGGACGATCAATCCGTATATATCAAAGTGAAGGACCAGGGACCGGGATTGACCGAAGAAGATAAGAAGCAATTGTTCCAGCAATTCACCCGGCTCTCCGCGCAGCCGACGGGGGGTGAGATCTCAACGGGATTGGGACTCGCGATCGTGAAAAAGATCGTCGAGAAACACAACGGGGAAGTCAGTGCCGAGAGCACATTGAATCACGGAACAACCTTCATCATCAAACTGCCCGTCGATCATCCGATTTAAACAATCATTTGTAGAGACAAAAAGGGATCCTTCATTCGCCTTTCAGCGGAATGAAGGATCCCTTTTTTTTTGTATTGCTAAAGCCGCACAAAATCCCGGAAGACAAATCGCTCCCTCTCCTCTTCAGAAAACAAATTGAATTCTTTCCCGATCAGATGTTGATATTCCGGAAAGTATGTATCCCCATCCTCAACATTATCCACGACCGTCATTTTCAATTCATCGGCGATCGATAAAGTCTGCCGGAAGATCTCTCCACCGCCGATGACAAATACATTTTCTGAGGATAAACAGGAAGAAAGTGCATCTTTAATCGAAGAGAATATTTCAATCCCTTCAATCCGGTTTGTACGATGCGAGATGATGATATTGCGTCTGTCCGGAAGAGGTTTTCCGATGGACTCGAATGTCTTTCGTCCCATAAGGACGGTGTGTCCGGTGGTGAGTGCTTTGAATCGTTTGAGATCTTCGGGAAGGTGCCACGGTACGGCACCGTTCCTTCCGATGACATTTTTTTGATTATGAACGGCAATAAGGATGATCTTCATCCGGTCATTTCCAGGGAATTGCAATCCCCAGCTTTTCAAATTTCGCTTCGATATCCCCGCGCTCGCGATTGTTCTTTATTTCCTCTCCTGCAGCCGGCAGAAGACCGAATGAGCGGGCAACATCATTTGCGGCATCTTTTCCCTGCGCGTTGAGTGCTTTGATGATCTCAACCTCGATACGCGAAAGCGATGATGCATTCACTTTATAATCCTGGAACGCTTCCCACGCCATCGGCACCCATCGTTTCACGATCTCTTCACCGAGCGTCGTTGCATATTCACGGATCTCGAATTGCGCATGCGGATCCATCCGCAGCCAGAGGAAATGGAGCAGATTGTGCAGATCGACCTTCCAATACGCTTCGGTATAAGTGGAAAGCGGAAGATCCTTTCTCGCCTGTTCCCGCGCCATGCCTGCATTCACACGTTCCTCGTAGACCGTTCGCGAAAGATCTTGCAGATGGTGTTCCTGTTTGGATAGTTTCTTCCCGGTCGCAAGATCAAAGAATCCGTCGCTCCCCTGTTTATTATCTTTGGACTGCATTCTCCAATGCTCATCGCCCGCACGCTGTGCCGCATCGATCGCCAGCGAATAACGTGTGGAATACTCATTCACATTTGCCGTACGATGTCGGATCCACTGTCTCCAGCAGTCCATCGGAACTCGCACGTGAAATTTGATCTCACACATCTCGAACGGTGTGGTATGCTGATGTCGGAGCAGATAGCGGATCAATCCGCGGTCCTCGCTCACTTTCTTCGTCCCTTTGCCGTATGAAACGCGCGCCGCCTGCACAATGGACTCGTCGCTTCCCATATAATCCACAACACGGACGAATCCATCGTCCAAAACTTTGAAAGGAATTCCCAAGATATCATCGAGAGATTGAACGATCGGCCGTGTCAGTTTTTCTGCTTGATCCATAGTATGTGAATAAGATTGAAGGTTGATGAAAGATCTTTCTGAAACACTAATCTCGTTAAGGTGCAAAGTCGCTAAGGTTTTTGATTTTCATTTATCATTTGCGTCTTGGCGGCCT
>CAIVNT010000477.1 GCA_903907305.1 uncultured Ignavibacteriota bacterium | reverse complement strand
GCGGCGATGCATTTGTCTTTCAAATACTTGAAACAGTGAAGGTGAAGGATGATGAGAACTTCAATCTGAAGGATGAACTGACGCTGCTCGAAGAGATCTGGGTGGAGAAACTGCAGCCGTTCAGTGAGCGGGGATATAATCTCGATGCAAAAATCCGTCAGGCATAAGTGCACCATTTACCACGAACAGTAAAAAAGAAAATGCAGGGACGGACGCCAGTCCGTCCTTTATTTTTAGGACACACCGCAGAGAAGATCTATTCCCTTCGGTGCTGAATATGGAACAAACTGAGAGACCATTCCTCACCGCAACGATCCTATCGAAAAAATTTGAAATTGTATTCGGCATTTTGTTTCTTGTCTCATTCAACAGACTGTTGGATCGGACTATTTTTGCAATACAATCCACTCATTTTTTATTCCCCTAAGGAGTTCGTCATGGAATTTACCGTGAATATCACCGCGATTATCGCGGCAACGTTTGCCAACTTTGTTGTTGGATTCATTTGGTATACACCGCTGTTCGGCAAGACATGGGCGAAAGAATTGGGAATGGATACCAGCGTCAAACCGGATGGAAAATTTATGGCGAAAGCTCTCGCATTATCCGTGCTTGGAAATTTCCTTCTGGCGTGGGTGCTGGCATGGACAATGGCGGGTTGGCAGTTCATTCCCGGAGCATCGAATGTCAGTCCGTTGATGAATGCAGCGAACTCCTCATTTTTTCTGTGGGTAGGATTCTATGTGCCGATCCATATCAGCGCAAAAACGTGGCAGAACCACTCCTGGAAGCTTATTGGCATCAATGCCGGATATCATTTAGTGACGGTGTTGACGGCAGCACTTATCCTTGCTTTTTGGAAATAGAAAAGATTACATCGCAGGCACAAAAAAGCGCGGACATCGATCCGCGCTCATATAATATTGTAATCCCGCAATCTTGTAATACCGATGATGCTTTATCTCAATCGTTAGGACCATACTGTGGTACCGAACCGCGCGCATGATTATACAGTGGCGATTCAAGATTTTGAAAACGGAACTGATATTCATCCTTCTCCACAGAATTTTTCCAATGTCCTGTGAGCATTCCTAATCCTGTCACCGCAACAAATGTGCCGACCACAAGAACACCGAAGACCCACGGTGCAACAGTGGTGGACTTTTCTTTCGTCCGAAGCACGAGCGTTTCTTTTACCGGACATTCCTCAACACAGCGCATACAGCTGGTGCATTCGTCCGACCAAACCTGCCCGACTGCGTCGTTCAGGCGGGCCTGCCCTAATTGATGCACTTTGATATTCGATGGACAGACCTTCGTGCAAAGTTCACAGTCGATGCAGCTCTCTTTGATTCGGGTAATGCGGAACGGTGCGAGCATTCCGCTCAATCCCAGCAGTGCACCGTACGGACAGAGGAACCGGCACCAGAAATTTTTAATGAAGACAGATGCGACCATCAGCCCAAGTATTGCGTACAGTGCGAACGGAGTGATCTCGGCAAAGAAGAAATACATTTTGATGTCCGCAGTCTTGTTGTAAGGACTGTTGATGAACGTTTCAAGATCGAACACGGACATACGGGCGATGAAAAAAACAAAGAAAAAGAGTAGCAGATATTTTATGGAGCGGAGCGGATAATCCAGCCATCGCCAGACGGTGAAATTCCGTTTGAAGATCTTCTGTCCGAGCATCCAGAGTGATTCGCTCAGCGTGCCGACGGGACACATCCAGCTGCAGAATGCTTTCTTCATCATCAGTCCGATAACGATAAAGCTCACAAGAATGATGGTCCCCGCAGGATGAATGGTGTTGAGCGTGCCGCTGTAGAGCCAGTGCAGCATCCCCATCAGAGCGCTGATAGGGAGGAATCCTTCCACACCCGGAGGACGCTCGAAGTATTGTTCAGTGCCGTTGGACATTCCCCATTTAATGAAGAAGTGGAATTCGATGCCGATCCAGATGCAGAGCAGAATAAATGCCCCCTGCACCGATGAACGGAAGAATTGAGAATCATTCTTCAGACGTTCAAGTAATCTTGTGAAGAAAGGAAGGGAAGCATCCGTTTTGTATTTCTTTCGGCGCTGTCCGGGAAGGATCTTCTTGACGGACCGTTTGAGAGGAATATCAACGGATAAATTTGTCCGATTATTTGACGATAACTCAACTGAAGGAAGGGAGGGGTTCATGTTTTGTCTGGTGGATACTGTTATCAAGTGCCGTGTCATTCCCGCATATTCCGTTTTCTGGAATCCCGCAAGGCGGGACTTCTGACGGGAATCTATTTTGGGAAGTGCCGTAGAGACGGATTGTTTATCGTCTCTACGATCAATCCTTTGGTGTCGTGACTCATCGCCGCACCATCATTTAAACATTATTACAATTTGTAACCTTCTTTTTTGATCTCTTTCGCTACGTCCAGAATGTTCTTTTTGCTCAACGCAGCAAAGAATCCTTCTTTGGTTGCTTTCCATTCGGTATGCATGGCGCATGGCGCGTTCGCATCGCAGACGGTGTAACCGAGCACGCAGAGATTCATGATGTCGCTGCCGTCGACGGCGACGACGATATCCATCAGAACGATCTCTTCTGCCGGTTTTGCCAGCCAGAATCCTCCGGAAACGCCTTTCATGGAATGAAGCAATCCTTTATGAGAAAGCTTCTGGAAGATCTTTCCGAGGAAGTGGAACGGGATATTCAAATGTGACGAGATCTCTTTAATGGTCGTCATCTCACCCTGTTTTTTCTGGGCAAGATAGATGATCGATTGAAGAGCGTACTCGCATTGTCTGCTGAAAAAAATTGACATAATTACCTCACATGTATGTTTGTAATGCTTTCATATAATTTGCGCGCTCGAACGAGGACGGATCCGCGACATTCTTGTGGCTCATGCTTCCGCGCATGTCGTTCATGGATGAGTATTCGTGTTCCACCATCCATTGCTGCGCTTCGGTCAGGACTTCGCGGATCTTTCTTGGTCCGTGACGAAGCAGAGCGGAGCACATCATTGTTACATCAGCGCCGGCCATCACCAGTTTGATCACATCTTCACCGGTGTGTACGCCCGTTGTTGCGGCAAGATCGGCTTTCACTTTGTCATGCAGAATGCCTATCCAACGCAGCGGCAGACGGAGTGAATTGGAAGAACTTAGGACGACACCCGGTTCCACGTTCAGCGTATCGAGATTGATATCCGGTTGATAGAAGCGGTTGAACAGAACGAGTCCGTTCACGCCGATCTTATCCAGACGTTGTGCAATGTTTGCGAGTGAAGTGAAGAAGGGGGACAGTTTCACGGCAATGGGGATCGTCACCTGATTGCGCACATCCTTCACAATGTCCAGATACGACTGTTCAATGTCGTCGCTGCTCATGTTCGCATCGGTCGGGATATAATAGACGTTCAGTTCCAATGCATCCGCGCCGGCCTGCTGTATCAGTTTCGCATATTCCACCCAGCCGCCGTCCGTCACACCGTTGATGCTGCCGATGATCGGGATGCTGACGGATTCTTTCAGTTTACGGATATGGTTCAGATATTCATCCGGTCCGCTGTGAAATTCATGTGGTTCTGGAAAGTATGATGTCGCTTCAGCGTAACTTTCCGCATTGTACGTAAGGTGATGATACATTTCCTTTGTTTCGTGACGGATCTGTTCTTCGAAGATAGAGAAGAGCACCACTGCCGATGCGCCGTAATCTTCCATCAAACGAACACTGCCCACCGTCCGGCTCATCGGCGATGCCGACGGGACGATCGGATTCTTAAGATTCAGTCCGAGATATTGCGTTGATAGGTCCATAGTAAATAGTCTCCGATAAAATGTAGCGTGAGATGTCCGACGCCTCCGAGGTGTCGGACATCTTCGCAATTAATGTCCGTTAGTGGCTGCCTGCGGTATTGTAAAATTCATTGCGGCAAGCTGTTCGTAGTATCTCCATTTTTTCATCACATCTTCCTGCGCTTCGCGCAAAAGACGTTTAGCTTTTTCGGGATCCATCTTCGTCAGCATTTTGTAGCGGATCTCATTGTACGCGAACTCTTCGAACTTGATCTTCGGCGGTTTCGAATCCAATTGGAACGGATTCTTCCCCTCCTTCACCAGCGAAGGATTATACCGATAGAGCGGCCAGTAACCGGAATCCACGGCAAGTTTCTGCGCGTTCATACCGAGACGCATGTTAATACCGTGTGCGATACAGTGACTGTAGGCGATGATCAGTGACGGACCTTCGTGAGCTTCCGCTTCCTGGATCGCTTTCACTGTCTGCAGATCGTTGGCTCCCATCGCGATCTGTGCCACGTAGGTGTTGCCGTAGCTCATAGCGATCAAGCCGAGATCCTTTTTTCCGCCCGGTTTTCCGCCTGCTGCAAATTTTGCAACAGCACCGCGCGGTGTTGCTTTGGACATCTGTCCGCCGGTGTTCGAGTACACTTCTGTATCGAGGACGAGAATATTCACATTACGTCCAGATGCGATCACATGGTCCAGTCCGCCGAAGCCGATATCATACGCCCAGCCGTCGCCGCCCATGATCCACACACTCTTTTTTACGAGTGAATCAGCAAGCTGCTTCAACTGCTTAGCATCATCGGACTGGTTATTTTCGAGTAACTTTTTCAATTCCACAACACGTTCGCGCTGTTCGTAGATCTCTGCTTCGTTCAACTGCGCGCAGGAGAGGATTGCGTTCACCAGTCCTTCGTTCAATTGCGGAAGAAGTCTGATCAATAATTCGCGCGCATACTCTGTCTGCTTGTCCAGCGAAAGCCGAAAACCCATTCCGAATTCTGCGTTGTCTTCGAACAAACTGTTGGACCATGCCGGTCCGCGTCCGTCGTTGTTTTTTGTCCATGGTGTTGTCGGAAGATTCCCGCCGTAGATGGAGGAGCATCCTGTTGCATTCGCGATCACCGTCCGGTCGCCGTAGAGCTGACTGACAAGTTTCACATAAGGAGTTTCGCCGCAGCCTGTGCATGCGCCGGAGAATTCAAAGAGCGGCTGCAGGAACTGTGTTCCTTTGATCGTCTTGATATCCACGGTGCGGCGGTCTGCTTCGGGGATGGTCAGGAAGTAATCCCAATTCATCTTTTCCTTATCGCGGAGAGGGGCCTGCGGTTCCATGTTCAACGCTTTGAACTTTGTTTCCTTCTTATTCTTTGCCGGGCAGATCTCAACGCAGATTCCGCATCCGGTGCAATCTTCGGGTGCGATCTGGATCGTGTATGCCTGTCCTTTGTATTCCGTTCCTTTATACGGCATGTGTTTGAACGATTCCGGCGAGCTTTCCGCGAGTGCATTGTCATACACTTTAATGCGGATGGACGCATGCGGGCAGACGAGCGCGCATTTTCCGCATTGAATGCACCATTCGGAATCCCACGTCGGGATCTCGGAAGCGATATTGCGTTTCTCCCACATCGTTGTGCCGACAGGGTACGTACCATCAATTGGCAGTCGGCTGACAGGAATTGAATCCCCCTGGCCGGCGATCATTCTCGCCGTGACATTCTTAATGAAGTCCGGAGCGTTGTCAGGCACAACGGGTGGAAGTTGGATCGTGCTGGTGAGTTCGTTCGGGTAATCCACCTTGAAGAGATTCTCGATCGTCGCATCGACTGCGGCGTAGTTCATCTTTACGATCTCTTCGCCTTTTTTACCATAGGTTTTTTTGATGGAATACTTGATCGCTTCGATCGCCTGTTCTTTCGGCAGAACGCCGGAGATGGCGAAGAAGCAGGTCTGCATGATCGTGTTCACGCGCGAACCCATGCCGGTCTTTACGGCAACGGCGTTACCGTCGATCACGTAGAAGTTCAGTTTCTTGTTGATGATCTGTTCCTGCACCTTCATCGGAAGATTCGCCCAGACACGTTCTTTCGGAAAGGGTGAATTCAGGAGGAATGTTCCGCCCGCAACGATGTTGGAGAGCATATCGAATTTTTCGAGGAACTGCCATTGATGGCATGCCACGAAATTCGCCTGCGAGATCAGATAGGTGGAATGGATCTGGCGCGGACCGAAACGCAGATGCGAGATGGTGGTCGAGCCGGATTTCTTCGAGTCATAGACGAAATATCCCTGTCCGTAAAGCGGGGTATCATCGCCGATGATCTTGATGGAGTTCTTGTTTGCACCGACGGTGCCGTCCGCGCCGAGTCCGTAGAACAATGAGCGTATCACATCCGACTTTTCGGTGGTGAAGTTCGCATCATACTCGAGACTGGTGTGGCTCAGATCGTCGTTAATACCGATGGTGAAATGATTCTTTGGTTTCTCTTTGCTCAGTTCGTCGTAGATCGCTTTCACCATTGCCGGTGTGAATTCTTTGGAGGAGAGACCATAGCGTCCGCCGATCACTTTCGGATTCTTTGCGAACTTCACATCCGCATCCGTATAATACTCGTGCAGTGCGGTGACCACATCCTGATACATCGGTTCGCCTGCTCCGCCCGGCTCTTTCGTTCGGTCCAGTACTGCAATAGATTTGGTCGTCTTCGGGAATGCATCCATGAAATGTTTGATGGAGAAAGGACGGAACAAACGGACCTTCACAACGCCGATCTTTTCCCCTTTTTCCAATAACGCTTCTACTGTTTCGTGAACAGCTTCCGATCCAGAACCCATAATGACGATAATGCGTTCTGCATCCGGTGCGCCGTAATAATCATACAAATGATATTGTCTGCCGACCAGTTTCGCGAATTGGTCCATCGTCTTCTGCATGATATCCGGGCAGCGTTCGTAGAATGGGTTCACTGTTTCTCGCGCCTGAAAGTAGACGTCCGGATTCTGCGCCGTTCCGCGCATCACCGGGGCATTCGGTGTAAGACCGCGTTGGCGGTGCTCAGCGATCAGGTCGTTGTTCATCATTGCCTTAATGTCGTCGATCGCCAGTTCTTCGATCTTCATCACTTCGTGCGAGGTGCGGAAACCGTCGAAGAAATGGATAAAGGGAACGCGCGCTTCCAGCGTTGCAGCCTGAGAGATAAGCGCGAAGTCCATCACTTCCTGAACGTTATGTGAGCAAAGCATTCCCCAACCGGTGGAACGTGCGGACATCACGTCGCTGTGATCGCCAAAGATGGAAAGTCCCTGCGCTGCGATGGAGCGGGCAGTGACATGAAATACTGTCGATGTTAATTCGCCCGCGATCTTGAACATGTTCGGGATCATCAGCAGCAGACCCTGTGATGCGGTGAATGTGGTGGTGAGTGAACCGGTCTGCAGAGCACCGTGGACTGCGCCCGATGCGCCTCCTTCGGATTGCATTTCGGTGACACTGGGAATTGTTCCCCAAATATTTTTTTTGCCTTCGGATGACCATTGATCGCACCATTCTCCCATATTGGAGGAGGGTGTGATTGGATAGATCGCGATGACTTCGTTTGTTTTATGTGCCACAAATGCGGCGGCTTCATTACCGTCGATCGTGACCATTTCTCGTTTTATAGTAGACATAATTTAAGACTCCGGATTCTTGTTTTGATGACAACACCGGATACTTTTGCAAAAACATTGCCAAACAGTACGGACAGAAAGCCCAATGTTTTGAATGGTTTAGAGGGGAAAGTTTATCAGTTGTAAGAATGACGGGATAAAAGACTCTTATTTATAGGAAAGAAAACGAGCAGTTTTTGCCACAGGGGGCACAGAGGAAAAAGCGAGAAATTTCAATAAAGAGAAATTTCTTAAAGGAAAACGGATATGAAGGAAAAAGTGGATTTACGCGGATAAGAATTTTAAAAGATTTTGTGTTCTTTGTTCCTTTGTAGATATCAGTTTAAAATGCAGGACAGTCTGGCGTCAGTCCCTACGTTTGTCCATTCCCGCCACAAGAACGGCGGTTACGATGGAACACCTTTGATGCAAGGTGTGATATTTCTGGACAGATATTCTTTGATTGTTTTTCTCTGTGCAGTCTGTGGCTCCGTGGTGTGCTTTATTAAAAGATCTCGTTTTTCAGGATCTTCCGCGCGATGAACTTTGTATGCTCAGAAAAATCTTTATCCAGCATCCATTTTACCATGCTGAGATTCTCCGCGACCGGCATTCCTTTATTCTTACCGAACATGAAGACGATCTCTCCTTTTTTATCACGCGCAAATTTACGGTCGTAATCCAGAAAATCGTTCTCTTGATAGGAGAATTCATGCAGCCCGTTCGTTGTGGGATTGAGATCTGCATATTTTTCCAACTGTCCATTGAGCACTTTGATGGTCGCTTCGACATCTGCTTCGGCGGAATGAGCGTTGATAATCTCTTCATTCGCGTAGAATCTCAATGCGGCCGCAAGATTGCGGGGCTCTTTTTTGAAATAGATGGAGAGGGAATCGACCACTTTCACTTTTTCAAACGGATTCTCTTCCAGTCCGGCACGGAGCAGTTCTTCCACCAGCATCGGAATGTCGAACTTTGCGATGTTGTATCCCGCCAGATCAGAGCCGGAAAAGAATGCCGCAACCTCTTTCACTTTCTCGCGAAAGGTTGGTTCGTCTCTCACCATCTCATCCGTAATGCCGTGGATCTCCGTTGAAGAGGGAGGGATCGGCATCTCGGGATAGAAACGCTGCAGCATCATTGTTCGGGATTTGTCGGGCATGATCTTGATGGCGCACAGTTCGATGATCTTGTCTTTGGAAAGAGTGATGCCGGTCGTTTCAAGATCGAAAAAAATGAGTGGGCGCTGAAGCTGTAATGTGTTGAGCATGGTTTGTCCAATTGATGGATGAATATCGATATCAGCTACAAGTATACTAAAACACAAAGTCTCACGAAGGACTTTATTAGTGTATTTTTTTGCTTTTGTGTTTTAGCCGCAAAGGGATGCATTGTGTGTCATCTCTGAAAAAACCGGCGACCTTTTCTCATAAGTGACTGATTGGTCTTGTTTATACTGCCGAAATTCCCAGAATTTTCAAGATTTTGGCGGTACGATTGTTGAGCTATGACTATTAAATTGAATCTTTAGAATATAACAACATACTGAAAATAAAATCGCAATTCATCACGTTTAAGGAAACAACATCATGGTCGGAGTATTTGCAATCTATCTTTCATTGTTCGCGGGACTGATGTCCGTGCTTGCATATATACAAGTCGCGAATGGAGATGTCAAGCGCCTTCCCATTGCCCGCAAAGGACTCTACGGAAGCGTTGCCGGGATCTTTCTTGCATCCGGTTTTTTAATGTACAACATCCTTCAGCATAATTTTGAGAACGCGTATGTCTGGGGCTACACGTCGGTCGGTCTTTCAACTCCGCTGCTTATTTCCACGTTTTGGGCGGGACAGGAAGGGAGCTTTCTGTTCTGGGCATTCTGTTCTGCAGTGCTGAGTCTGTTCCTTCTTTCCTATACGAAGAAACGAAAAATAGAAGCACACGTCCTTCCGATATTTTTAGCGATACAGACATTTCTGATAATTCTGCTGGTTGCAAAATCCCCATTTAAAACGATTTATGAACAATTTCCCGGTGAGCTTCAGCCGGGACAAGTGCCGCACGACGGGCGCGGATTGAATCCGCTGCTGCAGAATTTCTGGATGGTGATCCATCCGCCGGTATTGTTCGTCGGATTTGCGGCGATGGCGATACCATTCAGTTTTGCCGTGGCCGCAATGTGGAGAAAAGATTTCACGTCGTGGCTCTCTAATACATTTCCGTGGGTGCTCTTTTCCGGATTCTCTCTTGGTGCCGGGTTAATGCTTGGCGCATATTGGGCATACGGTGTGCTCGGCTGGGGCGGATACTGGGGTTGGGATCCTGTGGAAAACTCATCGCTCATTCCATGGATCATTTCCATGGCGCTGCTGCACACGATGCTTGCACAGGCGAGAACAGGGAATCTCGTCCGCACCAATTTTATCTTCGCAATTCTTTCATTTGTGCTGGTGATCTATTCAACATTCTTAACGCGGAGCGGAATTCTCGGCAGCTCGTCCGTCCATTCATTCACCGATCCCGGAACCTTTGTCTACACACTGCTGCTGGCGTTTCTGCTCACAGCGATCGTTGTCGGATTCGGTTTTTTCTTTCTGCGCTACAAAGAAATGAAAGCGATCGCAAAACCGATGCAGTATCTTACGCGTGAATTCGCCCTTTCGCTCGGTTCCTTCGTCTTGATCGGCAGCGCAGCGATCGTCTTCTTCGGAACGAGCATGCCGCTGGTAACGACATCACAGGTCGATCCCTCGTTCTATAATAAGATGCATATTCCGATCGCCATCATCATGACACTGCTGATCGGATACAGCCTGCTGGTCCGTTGGGAACAGGAAGACGGAATGTTCCTGAAAGAAAAATCATGGAAGTCACTCTCCGGTGCTTTCGTCGGAACCCTGATCATAGGATTCTTCAGTACGTGGAGTGTTCTCTATCTGCTGTTCATCTTCGGGGCGCTCTTTGCGCTGTTCGTGAATCTCGAGATCACCGTCATGACGATACGCGGAAGCATCCTGATGCTCGGAGGAAAGATCACCCACATCGGTCTTGCCATCTTTCTGATCGGCGTGATCGTGTCGGGACTGTTCGACCAAAAGAAAACAGCAATGCTGGAACTCGGCACACCGCAGGATATCTTCGGATACAGTGTTACATACATCGGGAAAACTATTGTGGAAGGGAACAAAACGGGATTTTCTGTGAATGTGCAGAAGGACGGTTCATCGCAGATCCTTCAGCCGACAATGTTCGAGTCGAACAATAATGAGACGATGCGGAATCCGGATATGGAATCATTTCTGACGCATGATTTTTATATTTCGCCGAACGGCGTTGAAGAACAACACGCGGATGAACACGGTATAGTGACGATCCCCAAAGGCGAAAGTGTGAAGATCGGATTGGCGATGATAAAATTCATTTCCTTTGAAACAGGGAGTCACGGAGCCGCGGGAGATGGAAAGATGAAGGTCGGTGCCGTGCTCGAAATCTCACTCAATGGAAAAGAGGAAAAGGTTATTCCGTATGTTGTCTATGACGCGGAACCGAAATATTTCAGTGCTGAATCGAAACTGCTCGGCGGTCCGGTGCAGTTGAGCGCTATGTCTATCGGCGGAATGGGTGACGGACGCTCCATGATTCAGATCTCCGTGCCTCACAGCGATGAACAGCCGGCGCCGGCGCCGAAAGAGACATTGATCGTTGAAGCGAGTGTGAAACCGTTCATCAGTTTCGTGTGGGTGGGGACGTTGATGATGCTGACAGGATTTGTCATTGCGATCCTCCGCCGCAAACGCGCGGATGCAGTGTAAAAGCAAACCACGAAGGCACAAAGAACACGAAGAAGAGATTGTAAGAACGGTCGCAAGACCGTTCTTCGCAAAAGAAAAATGTAGGACCGGACGCAAGTCCGGTCTTTGCATTTTAAAAGCATTCGCCGCAAAGAACGCAGCAGAGGGTAAAATAATAATGCCACGACTGTTGGTCATGGCATCAATTCATTCCAGTTCTTATCCCTGTAAATCCATCCGATCCCTGCCCGACTGACATTTTTTTTCGATCGTCGGTCAGGTCGAAGACTCGACTCTTCGAGCGGG
>CAIVNT010000476.1 GCA_903907305.1 uncultured Ignavibacteriota bacterium | reverse complement strand
TGTTGAAATACACCATTGTCGGAATCATTGTTTTGATGATGGCCTCTGCCGTTCCATTGTCCGCGCAGGATAAAGCTGAATGTCTTGCCTGCCACTCGGATAAGACACTGACGATGGAAAAGAACGGAAGGACACACCAGCTCTTTGTGGATGAAAAGAAGTTTGGCGCATCGATTCATAAGGATCTGGAATGTGTATCGTGTCACGAAGGATTCGACCCGAACAATCTCCCTCATAAAGATCCCATTGGCCGGGTGAAGTGCGGAACCTGTCATGCGAAAGAACTGGCACAGTACGAACAATGCCGCCATGGAAAATTGAACGCCAAAGGCGATCCGCTCGCGCCATCCTGCAGTGATTGTCATGGAAATCATGAAATTTATGCGGCAAGGGACCAGCGCTCGCCGGTGTCACCGATGAAGGTTCCATACACCTGCGGAAAATGTCACAAAGAAGGAACGCCGGTACAGCGCCGTGCAGCGATCTCGCAGGATCATATCCTTGAGAATTATGCCGAGAGTATCCACGGTGAAGGTCTGCTGAAGAAAGGTCTCTCTGTAGCTGCCACCTGCGCATCATGTCACTCACCGCATCTGATCCTTCCTCATACCGACCCGAGATCATCCATTAACCGGAAAAATATTGCGAGTACCTGTCAAAAATGTCATTCACAGATCGAACAAGTGCACCGCAAAGTGATCAACGGAAAATTGTGGGAGAAGGAAGCAAATACTCTTCCGGCATGCGTGGATTGTCATCAACCGCACAAGGCGAGAAAAGTATTTTACGATCAGGGAATGGCGAATAAAGATTGCTTGACCTGTCACGAACGGAAGGACATCAAATCGACGAAGGACGGCCGCTCGCTGTTTGTGGATGTGACGGAATATGTCAGCTCGAAACACGGTGCAAAGGTCGCCTGCAGTCAGTGTCACAGCGAAGTTCAGGCTTCCCACTCCCGTCCGTGCGATGCGATCACGAAGAAAGTGGATTGCGCTCAATGTCATACAGAAGTAGGTGATCAGTACAAACTTAGCACCCACGGAAAATTATTCGCCGCCAATGACAAGAACGCTCCGACATGTAAAGAGTGTCACGGCACCCACGGTGTAAAAGGGAAAAGCGATCCGGCTTCGCCGATCTTCGCAATGAATGTTCCGACCCTCTGTGCCCGCTGCCACCAGGAAGGGAACAAAGCTGCACTCCGGTACAAAGGGACACAACATGACATCATCAACCATTATGCGGAAAGTATCCACGGCAAAGGGTTGTCGAAGAGCGGATTGATGGTGACGGCAAAGTGCACGGATTGTCACACCTCGCACCGCGAACTACCCACATCGGACTCAACGTCGAGTGTGAATCCGAAGAATCTTCCGCAGACCTGCGGGAAATGCCATCATGGTATCGAAGAGAAATTCTCAAAGAGTATCCACTCGCGCTCCGTTTCGAAATCCGACAAGAAACTTCCCGTGTGCAATGATTGTCACACCGCACACACGATCAACCGTACGGATGCGCAAGGATTCAAACTCGGCGTGATGACCACCTGCGGAAAATGTCATGTCGAGATCGCAAAAACATATTTTGACACATATCATGGCAAGGTCGCAAAACTGGGGTACACGAAGACGGCAAAATGTTATGACTGCCACGGCGCTCATGATATTCTCCCGGTGGCCGATCCAAAATCGCATCTCAATCGCGCGAATGTAGTTGAGACATGTCAAAAATGTCATCCCGGTGCGAACAGAAGATTTGCAGGGTACCTGACGCACGCGACGCATCACGACCCGGATAAATATCCGATCCTGTTCTGGGTCTTCTGGGGAATGACCTCGCTCGTCGTTGGAACGTTCGCCATCTTTGGCGTGCACACACTTCTCTGGCTGCCGCGAGCATGGCAGATGCGAAAAGAACACATCAAAGTGGAACGCGAGCATTCGAACGAGCCGCAGTATCAACGCTTCAGCAGATTGAATCGTATTCTTCATATCATCATGGTCGTGAGTTTCATCTCGCTTGCGCTCACCGGTATGACGCTGAAGTTCTCGTACACCGGCTGGGCCGGTGTTGTATCACGATTCTTCGGCGGTTTCGAATCAGCAGGGTATGTTCACCGTGTTGCTGCCGTGTTTTTGATCGGAATTTTCATTACGCATATCGTCGATCTGTTCAAGCGACGTAAAAAAGAATTCGGCTCATGGAAAAATCTGTTGTTTGGGAAGTATTCAATGATTCCAATGAAGCAGGATCTGTTGGATGCTATTGCATCCGTAAAATGGTTCGTTGGTAAAGGTCCGCGCCCTCAATATGGACGATGGACTTATTGGGAAAAATTTGACTACTTTGCGGTGTTCTGGGGCATCTTTGTGATCGGTTCGACCGGCGCAACGCTTTGGTTCCCGGAATTCTTCACTACGTTCCTTCCGGGATG
>CAIVNT010000475.1 GCA_903907305.1 uncultured Ignavibacteriota bacterium | reverse complement strand
CGATATGCATGATGATCGCTTTCGCTTTGCTCTTGCCGAATGTCAGCCAATGCCATGATGTCTCGGGATTCGGATCCGCTACGATCGGAATTCGGATGATCGGTTTTCCTTTGAATTCGTCGATCACCGGTTGTGCGGAGCCAGTTTCTTCTGTCATGAGTACTTCCCCAATCAATATATTTATATGCGTTTATAAAGAAATGCTGAATCTGATTTTTTATTTGAAGTTCCGTCATTCAGACAATATGTTCCGCCATTCCAGATAGAGGCACTTCCGTGTTCTCCGCGTTTATTGATGGCGTAGAATGTCACATTGAAATTCGGCCGTCCTTGATCATCCTGAAGACGTTTCATCTTTGTTTGTTCCACGATCCGTTTGCACGCCATCAGACATGCTTCCTCAGGGGATTTTCCCTGGCGCATGAATTCAACGATGAGCACAGAACTGCAGCTGACAAGATTCGCTTCTCCTCTGCCGGTTGAACCGGCAGCACCGACCGAATTGTCAACATAGAGTCCTGCACCGATGATCGGAGAATCGCCGACGCGTCCGGGGATCTTATAGGACATTCCGCTCGTAGTTGTAACGCCGGAGATATTCCCTTGTTGGTCCTTGCCTAAACAATTGATCGTGCCGTATGTCTTCATTACTTCAGACATCTTCGAACCAATATTTTTATCATCGATCGTGTGCGGCGGCAGATAATCATCTTCAGTGGAAAGATTCTCCTTCCATTTCACCCACATTTCGCGGGACTGTTCCGTCAGGAGATTCTCTTCCGTAAAACCGTGCATGCGCGCAAATTTCAACGCTCCTTCGCCGACGAGAAGCACATGGTCGGTCCGTTCCATCACCATCTTTGCCACCAGAGAGGGATTTTTTATGTTCTGCAATGATGCAACTGCACCAGCCCTGTGAGTGGGACCATGCATCACGGATGAGTCGAGTTCAACGATTCCCTCTTCGTTCGGAAGTCCGCCATAACCGACCGTCATATCATTGGGATCATTCTCAACGATATTCACACCGGCAATGACCGCATCAAGTGCATCGTTTCCCTGCTGGATCATTTCCATTGCTTTCGCCGTAGCAGCGATACCGTTTCCGCTGGAGATGACGACTGTCTTTCGTTCGATACTCGGTCTCGATTGCGCATCGGAGAATTCCGGTAACGCTAATGCAGCTGCTCCGGTCAATACTGTAGTGCGGAGGAATGTCCGTCTGTTCAATGCTTCCATACTGTTCAATTCCTTATGTTGATCTTTGCATCAAAGTAAGCGATGGGATTTTGAGATGCAACTATGGTGCGGTCGAAAAGAATACCGGGCAGCGTGTGTGTGCTGCCCGGCATGGTGAAATTAGAATGTATATCCCAATCCAATGGATGCGACGATATATTGCGGGAAACCCGGTTCAAGATAGATCGCTTCTTTGCTCGTGGAAGCAACACGGCCGTAATCAGGATTGATGTAGGCAGAGGAGACATATTTCACATCGGCGATATTATTGAATGTTATGTACGCATTCAATATTAAAGGACTTCCTGTAGAGACTCGCCCTGAATATCCGAGTGAGGTATTGAAGATCGTGTATGCCGGCACATTCAGTTTGTTCGCATCATCGGCAAAATACGTACCAACGCTTTGCGAAGTGATCTCGGCGAATAATCCCGTAATGAATGACGCATCATACCTTACCCGGTTATGGAGCATGAGTCCCGGCAAGCCGGTGATGTTGTTTCCGTTGTAACTGATCGACTTCCCGCTCAGAGAAAGAGCGATTGGTCTCTTCGTGTACACTGAATCGATGGTGTAATCCGTATATGTGTTGTTCGAGACGGTCAACGATGTTGTCCACGACAATCCGAGATCAAATTGTGCGCTTACTTCGAGTTCGACACCTTTCCGTTGAGTTTCACCGGCTGATAGATAGAAGCGTCCGTTCTGATACGGAACGATGTCGTTGGTCGTGGAGATGAAATATGCGGCGGCATCATACGAAACACTCTGGATGAATCCCGAAGAGAATGCTACGAATTGCTTCGTTCCGAGTTCAAAGGTCTTGGAAACGATCGGCTCCAGCAGCGGATTGATCGAACGTGAATTCGGTTGCCCCTGTGCCGGATCGGTCTCATTCCCTGCCGGGACTTCAACACCGCCGCCGAATGATGCATAGACGGATTGAGTGGGATTGATCTTATAAACGATCCCCGCTTTCGGTGAGACCGTTGTGAACGACTTCTTATCGGAGAGCAGTGTCGGGGTGATAAAATTCTCAGCGATGTAAGTGACGTTATCATACCGGGCACCGACGGAAAGGATGATGTTCTCAGTCAGGTTCACATCCTCTTGAATAAAGAGACCAAAACTGTTCGCACCTTCCCGCTTATTGTCCGCAAGGATGGAATCGCGTTGACCGTTCTTTAATTGATAGAAAAGAATAGCACCATCCTGATATGCTTCGTCGGTACCGACCGTAGTTGTTGCAGAGATTTCCTCAGTGAACGAAGTGGAATTTCGATAGACAAAACTTCCGCCGACATGATAACGGGTGAAGTCACGGAATGTGTTCCGTTCTGAACGCTGCAGATATTTTGGATTGACATAAACTGTTGCACTGAAATTGTTCATGTTGTCTAGTGAATGATTTAATGAAATACCGATCCTGCCGAGACGGTTGAAGCGCCGTTCGTCTCGTTGAACATACGTTGGACTATAATAACTGGTGTCGGACTGTGATTGGGATGGATCTGCATCAAATTGTTTTTGGGACAGCGGACCGGGAATATGGAAAAGATTGGATGTGCCGAGGACGAAAACACCTAAAGTAGTTCTTTCACCGATTGGCGAAACAATTCCTGTATTCAATAATGTCTGCATACTTTGTGAATGGTCCCTCCATCCGTCAGAATTCGTGTTGCTCACATTCAAGAAGAATTTTCCATTTCCAAGATTTGTCCCAAGCAACAGTACATTCTTATTGAATCCGAAACTTCCCACAGAAGACTGAACGGCAACAAATGGATTTTCGAATGACGTATTCGATGAGACACTTACCAAACCTCCTGCTCCATTTCCCCACAAGGCCGAGGAATTGGATCGGATTACTTCGATCTTATTCATGGTGCTGAGATCGATATGATCGAACGATGTTCGGCCGTCGGGTTCTGTCTCGGGAAATCCGTCCAGCATCAAACGAATACCGCGAGATGTCCCGGAATTCGAGCGTTCCCCTGCACCACGTGCGCCGAATCCACGAATGGTGATTCTGATATCCTGATTACCGTAACGGGATTGTGCAAAGACACCCGGCACAAATGAAAGCGCATCATCCAATCCGTAGCCTCTCCCTTTCGCGAAATCTTTTGCACCCACCACGGATATGGCAAGCGGTTCATTGTATGATGTTGTTGCTTTCCGGGTGGAAGTTATTTCAAGTCCTGGAAGTGTGAATGTTGTATCTTTTTCTTGAGAAGACACGAATGTGATGAAGACAAAAAACAGTACAGCTTTTAAAATATATCTCGGCATAGTGATCCTTTCATCATAAAAGAAATATCCAACCGCAGTTAATGGAATACTCAAAGACGGATGGAGTTGCATTACAGTTATATGAAAAGAAATATCTCCGGAGGCGGTGTTGAGACGGTACTGATAGGATTGGTCGTCATCGGTTCATTGAGACGACGGAACAGGAGCGTTTTAGATGGGAAAAAATGCATCAAGAAATCAGGGGTAAGATATTGCAGCTGTCCGACACTGAGAAGTTTCATCGATGTTTGTGCTGTAACAGGATCATGTGAAGTTTTTTCATTCACTTCGGCTGAAAGTGATGTATTCAGCGCTGTCTCTTTCTCATCATGGTATGCGTAATACCATACGGTATCATTTTTGATCTCCGTGCGGATAAGGTCATACATCTCACCTTTCAATTTAAATTCTTCTTTATTTTCAAATTCCATGGATGAGGTTGGATCGTGCAGCGATCGTTGGAAGATCGTGAGTGCGCTATCCGACAATTCTTTTATGATAGTCATCTTCACATCGTGACGGTTCTTTGCGATCCACACATGATGGATGATCACATACCCGACGGTTTGGAAGAGCATGACCGTGAGCAGCAGTGATACATTAAAAATGGTGATCGTTTTTTTCACGGGGATCGCAAAAATGGATAAAAAAAAGGAGGTGCAACCATGCTGCACCTCCTTCTCCTTTGGATAGGATTATTTTACGAGAAGCATTTTTTTGATCTCGGTGAATGCACCGGCAGTAAGTTTATAATAATATACTCCGCTCGCCATTTTTGATCCGTCAAAATATTCCGTGTAGAATCCGGGTTCACGGTATCCATCCGCCAGTGTTGAAACTTCTCTTCCGATGGCATCATACACACGCAGTACTACTTTCACTGTCGTTGGTACGCTGAATCTGATGGTGGTCATCGGGTTGAACGGATTCGGATAATTCTGATATACTTCAAATTCTGTTGGTGTTCCTGTTTTGCCTGTTGTTCCTACTGCAGCAACTGCATCAGGATTCAACGCGATGGCAAGAACGTTAGAACGTCCCAACGGTCCTTTGACAGTCGCAGCACCGGTCGTCGTATCGATCACCAAAAGATTGTTGACAGCCGTTCCGGTATTTCCCAGACCATATAATTTACCGTTCTTATCGAATACGATATCCAGAACGTCTGTGCCCGTACCTGCGTTGCCGACCTTTGTAGCAATACCTGTGGTTCGGTTGACTTTATAGATGGCGTCTGAAGTTCCTGCAGATGAACGTGTGGACATCCAGAGTGTTCCGTTAACTGGATTCAGTGCGAATCCGGAAGGACGAACTCCGGAGTTCGTGCCCATCAGAGTTGCAACACCGGTCTTATAATTGACACGGTAGACAGCTCCATTGAACGCTCCCATAAAGACCATGGAATCATTCTCGAAGGCAAGACCTTTCATATTCGAAATGGTCGTGGACGAAACGAGTTGGATGTTGCTGATGTCAGAACTGATGCGGTAAAACGATCCGCCGGTAGCAGTGCCTGTCGGATCGAAACCGATCACTTCTTTTGTGGTCGGGTGAACGCGCAAAGATGCGATATTGGCAAGTCCGATAGCACCAATTGATGTTGCAGCACCGTTTGATGAATTGACATTATACAATTTGCTGCCGTCTGTTGCACCGGATGATGCATAGATCGTCCCTTGCTGAGAGAGAGTGATCTTGAATCCGCTGCCGGAAAGTTTAACGGTTTGAACAGGATTGGCTGCATCGTTGGTATTGATTACGATGGAATCATTCAGCGTTCCGCCGACCGTCGGTTTGAAGACGATCTTTAAAGATACAACACCCTGGCTTGGTACTTTGGAAGGTGTGGACGGTTTTCCAAAGATCTGGTAGTTCGAACTTGTCGCTGATATTGAATTCAATGTCAATGAATCCAATCCGTCGTTGGTGACGGTCACTTCCAATGTATCGCTTGCCTGATTGACAAGTTTTGTTCCAAAGTTCAACGATGCTTTGCTCAATGTTGCAAATGCACCGGGAATCGGTCCGATCTTGTTCTTGCTGATCCATGTAGACCAGGTATTGCTTGCAGTGGCAAATTCTGTGTGTGTCCACATTACGCTTTGGTCGGACGGATCGAGACCGATACCGCTGTAATCACCCCAACGATTGCGTGTTCCGCCATAGGTCAAAACATAATTTCCCAATCCTTCACGCATCGGTACGGATGAGGAAATTCCGGGAGGATCATTCTTCTTACGGCCGGCAACAAATGCGCCTGCATACTCGTTGCTGCCGGAACGGCTGTAGGTCATCAGCATATTCTGGTTTTCGTCG
>CAIVNT010000474.1 GCA_903907305.1 uncultured Ignavibacteriota bacterium | reverse complement strand
TATTATCATCATTATCATCAGCGATGCTCCCGGCCAATACACGATTGGTGATCAGTATTGATCTTTCCGGAAAGAAAGACGTTCTCGATTTTGCAGAACAATTCCAATGGAATTTCGGTGAAAAGCGGATCATAGCACATTCCGAAAGACTTGGATTGAAAGCACATGTTCTTGCAGCCGGTGATCTAGTGATCGAGTATGGTTCCATTATCATGCTGGAGGACGATCTGGTCGTTTCCCCGTATTTTTACCGGTTTTCAGCGGAAGCATTAGAATTCTATAAAAATGATGGTAACATTGCCGGAATCTCGTTATATACTCATCAGACAAATTTCAATACCCGGTTCCCGTTCATTCCGTTAGTTGACGGAAGTGATGTGTATTTTTTGCAGTTCGCTTCATCGTGGGGTCAAGCGTGGACCAAAGAACAATGGAGCGGTTTCCGCAGGTGGTATGAACAGGATGATCAGACATTCGAATCCTCGAATGGTCTCCCGGCGAATGTGAATCATTGGCCGTCCACTTCCTGGTTAAAGTCTTACTCTAAATATGTGGTGAAGGAGGGGAAATATTTCGTCTATCCCCGCGTTTCGCTGACTACCAATTTCGGAGATGTCGGGACACACCTGGGAGTACAGGAAACATTGTTCCAGGTTCCGATGTTGTGCATGGAGAGACAATTCCGTTTCCAGCATTTCGATGCATCGTTATGCCGTTATGATGCTCATTTCGAGCTTGAACCCAGTGTGTTCAAAAAACTTCAGCCGAAACTGGAGTCTTTTGTCTTTGACGTCAGTCTTTCGTTGACGAAAACACCGGACCAGATCAAAGCGCCGCATGTGCTTGCTTCAATAACATCGGCTCATGCACCGCTCATGTTCGCTATGGAACTGAAACCGATCGAAGCCAATATTATTTGTAATATTGGCGGTACGGCGATAAGTATGATGACCCGAGAGGAATATGGTGTTCAGTTGGGAGCGGCTTATCGCCGGCACACATTCTTCGAATATTATTATCGAATGCCGAAACTGAAAGAGCTGTTGTTCTTATTTGTTTCAAAGATGAAAAGACCTTTCGCCAGGATTTTTTTATGAATCTTACGAAGAATCCTTGGAGCGTCTGGCTAAAGTGGTTTGTTCTCGATCTATTGATGGAATACAAATATCGCGACAAAAATCTGCAGATCGGCAATGAAACGCAGATACGGAATAGTACCTTTGGACGGAATAACACAATCGGAGACAATGTCCGAATCAGTGATTCGACATTGAATGACTTTACGTATGTAGGTGCAAATTCCAGAATATCAGGTACAGATATCGGAAAATTCTGCTCTATAGGCAAGGATATCAAGATCGGGATGGGAGGAATGCATCCATCGTCCGGATTCATCTCAACACATCCGATATTTTATTCGATGCAGAAACAAGCCCAGGTTACTTTTGCCAACAAGGAATATTTTCAAGAATATAAAAGGACCACCATCGGTCATGACGTTTGGGTAGGCTCAAATGCATTGGTCATGGACGGATGTACGATCCATACCGGTGCGATCATCGCGGCGGGATCGGTCGTTACTCATGATGTTCCGGCGTATGCGATCGTCGGAGGAGTGCCGGCAAAGATCATCCGATATCGTTTTACCGTAGAACAGATCGATCACCTGCTTAAATCCAATTGGTGGGATAGGGATGTTG
>CAIVNT010000473.1 GCA_903907305.1 uncultured Ignavibacteriota bacterium | reverse complement strand
ATGGCGTCAGATAAATCGCGGAAAGATCAAGGGGAAATAAAATATATCGGCATAATTCACGTTACGCAGAGAATAATAAAACAACCGTCCGATACACACGATTTTGGGGGAATCTTATAATAATAGATGCTCGATAGAATCTCCGTTTTTTGAGTCCGGCAAAAGTAGAGTCCTTCAAAGCGGGAGAGTCGGCCATGACAACTTTACTTTATTAGACATTTTATTCGTCAGCATAATATCAGGCTATAATTTGCTTTTCCAATTATTCAGTGCTATCACAAGTTTGCCGGTAGCTCCAATATACGCTCCGCCGACATCGATCATTTTCAGGGCTTCTGCTTTTTTATTGGTCAAAGCCATTTCAAGGATTTGCCCAGCTATCCGGTGAAAATCTGCATGCAGTGCTTTTACTTTCTGATAATCTTCGGTGCCCATTTCTGCAGGAGAGAGACTATACAGCCATTTTCCGAATTGACATTCATTATCTTTTTTTAACAGCCTGCACCTGGAATTCAGATTTCCCGGATACGATAGCATCTTGTAATCTTGTTTTCCATTGGGCATGTGCATTCAAAGCAGCATCGATCGTTTCTTTTACTATCATAACTTCCTCTAACATTGATTGATGAAATGAATGATTATTGAATTGCCATTTTCAAAAGAACGGCTTTTGCGATATATCCAATATTCATGCCATTCCATTTTGATTGCTCGCGGTCAACGAAGAACAACCTCTGCTTTGACCAATTCAAAGAATTCCTTCATTTCATACACCTGCATATGAATTGTCTTTGTACAGAATAATCGGCTGAGAGAAAACTTACTTGTTAAAGTCCGGTCACTGTAATATGATGATTCCGCCGGCACGATCTTTAGACGAAGACCGAATGCCTCGTTAAGGATCTCCAGCAGCTCTTTCTTTGAAACGGTATTGGGAGAGAAAAGATGAAAGACACCCTCTGAATATGCATCATTTTCAATAATTTTTTCAATGACCTCGGCCAGATGGATGGTTGTGACACCGTTCCAAAAATGGTTGACGATTCCATCAACGGTTTGTCCCTGCTGTTGTTTTGCCCATTCTACCATTGAATGCTTGTCATCCTGTTCTTCACCGATAATGGATGTTCGGAGGATCATACAATGGGATGATTCACCGCCATTTTTAGACATACCAAAGAGATCATCCGCATCAAAAGAGTCATCCTCAGAGTAACTTCCCCGTTCCCCCGAAAAGACACTTTCCGATGTCAAGTGGAAGCATTTGATCCCAGCTTGTTTGCAGAACAAGGCAAGATTCCTTGGGAAGACGGAATTGATCTTGAGTACATTTTCAATTGAGTGATCAGCGATCTTTTCTTTAGTGATACCCGCACAATTCACCACAATATCGGCGTTGGACAACATTCTCTCCAGCGTAACAATGGGATCTTGGACAATGTCAAAATCCTTACGGGTAATGCGCTGAATGATATATCCGCGAGATTCAAAATATTCCGATGCCGCAAACCCGAGCATTCCATTTGCTCCGATAATTGCAATTGTATTCATTATTCCCTCCATGGGTCATCAATGTCTCAGTTCAAATCCATCCCCATATATTTTTCCGATCACATTCATCCAATCAATGGGTCCTCTTCGGAGAATTATTCATCAATAATTGTGCCTGATTTTTTTTGGCTTTACAGCGTTGAATTAAAGCTTTTATTCAAGTCCGGCTGGTCGGATATAAACACATGGATGTCATATTTATACAGCTCCATATTGATACTTTGAACGATGCAGTAATAAAAACACAGAACCGGTCAGCGAGATAGTGAAAAAAAAATAAAAAATATTTCGATCAAATATTCTTCGAATCTATTGATGTTTCTCGTCGAAAGAATAAACTCCTTTCGCAATGGCAGCCCTGGATGAAAGATTCTCTTCAAATTCAATGAAGTTTTTAGAGAATCAGCCGATAAATAACTAGAGAAGCAAAAAAAGGCTTCATACACCCGGGCAACGGATGGCCCGATTTTATTATTTAACTATATGGAGGTAGTTATGCGTAGAACACTTGTTAGTATATTGCTGCTTGCCTTGTCAACATATTTGTTTGGGCAGACATTGACCAGCCCTGCAAACAGTGGGACAAATCAATCAGCAAAAGTTACCTTCGGATGGGACAAAGTGACAAGCAGTACTCCCACCGGATTTGAGATTGCATATACCACAACAGCCAGCGGAACTGATCTGCCGACAGGCACAACGGTCCCGACCGTTGCAAATTTAGGTGTCCTGGGAACAGCAACGGCCGTAAAAGGATATGTTGCATATAGTGGAGCTTATACCACCACCGGTTACACTCACAATCTGAACACCGCAAATTCAGTGTTATTCCCTATCAATAAAGCTGTGTACTGGAAAGTACGTCAAAAAACGGCAACAACTTGGGGAAGCTGGAGCGCGGCGTTCAGTTTTACAACAGGAACACCGACGATCACTGCTCCATCATCGGCTCAGAATCCGGGCTCAGTATCCATCGCTTGGAATTCCTACGGTCAGACAGCAACAAAAGTGTTCCTTGCTGAAGACGGAACCACATACGATGCAGGTACAGTTGCCGGAAACTCCGGATCGACATCGATCACACTTCCCGCAGGAGCATTACGTTCAGGCGCAAAAGTGAAACTCGGATACGGCAGCCCCGAAGCATTCGTGCTCTCGAGCGCGTTCACAATCAACGCCAGTACCGCATTCGTCACAGCTCCTTCGAGTCCTGCAGTGCCCGGCGACAGCGTGGACGTTGCGTGGAACTCCTATGGTGCCACCGTCAACAAAATGAAATTTTCCGTTGATGGAACCAACTGGACCAATGCTCAGGATGCAAGCACATCCCCCACAAAATTCCTCGTCCCAAAAGGGAATGGATATGATTCATGCTACCTTGGATTATTCAATGACAATACCGAAGTCGTACGGTCATCATCGTTTGCCGTAGGACAGAGTTCTGCAGTGATTTCAACCAGTGGCAGTTCATTCGGCCCAGGCACACAAACAGGATCGGTCATCTATAATGGATACGGCCGCACTGTCACAGGAATTAAATTCTCCGCAGACAGCGGTTCCACATGGAGCACTGCACAGGTTCCCTCATCGTCACCATTCGACTTCGTCTTCCCGGCCGGAAGCAACCGCACACGGTGCGTCGTCGGTTTGTACACGGCCAGTGGTTTGGTCGCACAATCCGATATGTTCACCGTTACCGGCAGCAGCGTAACACTCATTACAGTGCCGAGCGGTTCAGAAGCTCCAGGATTCCATACCGTTGCATGGGCAAACGGCGGCGTTCCGCTGGAAAAGATCAAAATGTCCACAGATAACGGTACGACATGGGGTGGATTTTCCGTAACATTGTCCAACGGACTGAGCACGGCAGATACAGGTACCTATCAGTTCGACCTTCTCAGTAAGACCACCGATATCGCACAATGCAAGATCGGACTCTTCGAATCCGGCGATACGATCCCCGTGGTTGCATCAGCAGCATTTGCATTGAGCAAAGGCGGCGCGTATTTTACCATGCCGACATCCTATACGGATCCCGGAGCAACACTGCTCGTTCCGATCTCCATCAAGAATACATTGTTGAAATCAGGAGCAAGCGGAAAGATCAGAGCGTTCGATCTGAAAGTTGCATACAACGATAAATATATGACCGTTGATATGGATAACGCGGCTCCCGTCCTAACGCTGAAGAACAAAAGCGGCGACGATCTGACCGGCGCAGGCGGATGGAGTGTAATGAGCGCAAAGACAGAGAAGAATGCCGATAATTATACTTCCTATATCATCATCTCTGCGTATGCACCCGCAGCAGCGAACGCTGTTCCGGAATGCGTCCTTTCGATCAGCTATTCCGTTGATACGAACGCAACACATGCAGGTTCATCGAAAGAGATCCAGATCCTTACGGTAACAGCTGCCGATGAAAAAGCGTTGGCCATTCCTCATGCAAACATCACCTATAGCGCTTCGGCCGATGTTGAGATCCTTACTTCCGTCACCGGAAAAATTGAATATTTCTTTGACGGTGCCGCAACAACATACAAACTGTCCGGCACAAACTGGATGCATTATGTTGATACGTCGGATGTTGAAGGAGCAGCTCACATCAATTCACAGATCGTCAGCGTAGGTCCGGCAGCAAGCAGAGCCGTCGGTGTCTATAAGATCGTCCAAGTTGAAGCAGGGAATCCTGTCACATATGCTCCAAGCTACGACTTGTGGCCGACAAGCTTACTGTCCGACGTAGAAGACCAGAGCTCAGTGGATCTGACCGGTGTGATCGATGCAGACGATGCACAGATAGCATTCGGAGTAACATTTGATGATCCCGCTGATCCTCTCTATACGACTCGCCAGCGCATTGCTGCAGACGTGAATGAAGACGGCGTTGTGAACTCTATCGATGCTCTGTCCATCATGGATATCAATAACAGCGGTGCTTGGTATACCAATAACCCGGACCTCGGTCTGAAAAAATGGGGTTTCTTCACGAAAGCATCCGTTGTAGCACAAGACAGCAATGACTATACAACAGATGATGTACGCAGTGCACTTGTGTCACAATTTGACGAGACACTTCCCGCAAACGAGGTATTCAGCGGTAAAGATTTCCTGGGTGTGCTTCGCGGAGATGCAGACTTCTCATTCGTGGGGACATCGAATAAATCCTTGAACAAATCGAATGCAACACCGGTCATTTGCAGTCTTCCGGAAAACACACAGGTCCGCGCAGGCGATACCGTCTACGTGCCCGTCGATGTAAAACTGGACGGCAAAACGATGCTGACATTCTCTGCATCAGTAAAAGTGGATAAAGACATGTTCTCCTCCTTCGCAGGAGTGGTAGAAGGACCGGCTTTCCCGTCCAATAAAGGATGGCATATCGTCTCTAACTACAATGCGAAATCCGGTCTTCTGACACTTGCAACAACCGACCTTGCAGGAACACGCGATGCAATAACACAGGAAGGAACGATCCTGCTTCTTAAATTCGTCGTCTCGCAGAATGCAAAACGCGGCAGCATCAGCAGCATCTCAATGCCCAAGGTTTCCATCAGCGATAGGGATATGAACAAACTTTCCTCATCCACGTCCATGGGTAAGATCGAAGTCACACGTCTCGGTTCCACGGTGGTATCGGATTATGCTCTTTCACAGAACTATCCGAACCCATTCAACCCGAGCACCACGATCGAATATGCTCTGCCGAAAGCAAGCACAGTGAAGATCGAGATCTTCAATATGCTCGGACAGTCTGTCGGAACATTGTTCTCCGGAACACAATCGAACGGTTATCATCAGGTCGATTGGAACGCCTCACAGCTGAGCTCCGGTGTCTACCTTTACACGATCACCGCAACATCCTTGACTGACGGTCAATCGTTCCGCTCAGTGAAGAAGATGATGTTGATGAAGTAAAGTTAACAGATCCATAATTCCAGCAAAACAGCGGTGCACAGTCGAAACGGATTGTGCACCGCTTCTATTTTAAAGCTTCCATCGTCATTGCAGTTTCAGATCACATCGAAATACCGTGACAGCATCTCTAAGCAACTCTTTAAAAATAAGGAGGGTCGCACTCTATGAATGCGACCCTCGCGGTATTCTCCAACAACAACTGCCTTGCTATCGCTGCAGCAGTTCCGATAGGTCTTTCTGATCGATCTTCAATCCGTTCGCCGCTTTCATCATCGCATCATCCTCGGAAGTGCCGACACCTTTTGATGAGAATGTTGCTGTCCCCAATACTGCGTTGGTCGAATTATCCTTCAGACTTACTGTCGCTTCAAGTGTCAAATTATAGAGCGTCCCAGCCATCCCTTCGATCTTGCTCGGGATTCCCGCATTCAATTCTATTATGATGGAATTCTTGGACATGGTCACTACTTTATATCCGATCTGTGAGATCGAAGAAGAGAATTTGTTCAGCACCAGCGCAGCCAGCGGTTTGTTCTTTTCATTCACCGTTACGGAGAATGCTTTATCCGAAGCCTGTGCGGACCAGGAAAATGTCACCGCAGATGATGCAAGATTCTGTTCGAACTCCCTGCCGATACTCGGCAGCGAAAGCGTCGCCTTGATCCCATTTCCGCTCCGGACAATCGTGGAGAACATTACCGTTCCTTTATCATCCGTTATCTGTTCTCCCAACTTTGTCTTCTCATCCACCATAAAAGTGACTGTCACACCGGAACACGGAACACCGTTGACTGTCACCGCTACGGCGAATGGCTGTCCGAACTTCTCGCCGATCTTACCCTTTTGATCGTCGCCGCTCTTCTTCACGATCTTCACCTGAGCGAGTATCTCTCGGATATCATTCTGTAATGCGGCAGGGTTGAAAAGGGATAGAAACGCGAACGGTGCGCGCGCCGCCGCATTGTGCATTACTTGTTTTGCCAGCAGTGGAGCGATCACCTGTTTGATCTGATTGATGCTTTGGATCGCTTCGTTCAGTCTTCCTTTTCCGGCAAACTCTTTTCCGGCATTCCGAAGGTCACTCGCCTGTTTCCATCCGCTCTCCAGTTCGGAACGGAGAACCCCGCTGTATTTATCGCGGTTCAGCACAACAAGAGCATAAGTGGTCATACTCTGAGCATCCGTCACCGTTTCGACAACATCTGCACCGATGATCTCGTCATTCACCATCGTCCGCGACTGCCGTTTGAAATCCGAATAGATCTGCTCGTCGTCGTTCACGGAAAAATTCTGTGTAATACTCTTCATTTCGGACTGTACCTGAACCCGAAGCTGCGAAGCAATATCCGCAAGTGCGGATTTCTTTGCCGCCTCAACTCCCGTTGCGCCGTTCGGCCCCGTTCCTACACCAAGGATATATGCCAATCCGGGATATTTCGGATGCTGATGCGATGAATACCAATCGGGCGTTTGAGCAAAAAGGAATGATAAAAAAAAGAGGGGGATGAATAATCGGATGATCTTTGTCATATTTTTCTTTAATTGAAATTCCGCAGAGATAAATAATGAGTCTTCATTATTTGAATATTGTCTGTGTAATCTGTAGCGTAAGTGTTAAGGAACACTTATTGAATATTTCTTTTTTTCCATGACTGAAAGATCTCTTCGAACGTGACCTGAAGATTCTTTGTGATATCCCATTCAGGATAATGGGCCTTCATTTTGCTCAGATCGGAAATGTAACAGATATGGTCCCCTTCACGGTTCTTATCGATATATTCATAGACCATCTTTTTGCCGGAGATAGAACCAATCAATTCGAATGCCTCCAGAATTGAGATCGAATTGTCTCGCCCTCCGCCGATATTATAGACCTCACCGATACGCGGTTTTTTAAGGAATGCCGCGATGAATTTCACAACATCAAGGGAATGGATATTGTCGCGGACCTGTTTTCCTTTATAGCCGAAAATATTGTATTTCTTCCCTTCAAGATTACATTTGATCAGATAACTGAGAAATCCATGCAGTTCTACACCGGTATGGTTCGGACCGGTCAGACATCCTCCGCGGAGACAGCACGTGGGCATTGAGAAATACCGTCCGTATTCCTGCACCATCACATCTCCCGCTACTTTGGAAGCTCCAAAGAGTGAATGCTTGGACTGATCGATGCGAAAACTCTCTTTGATTCCATCCGAATAATTTTGATCAGCGTAATCCCAGCGAGTCTCTTTCTCCACCAGCGCGATCTCGTTCGGCGCATCACCGTAAACTTTATTGGTGGACATATGAACGAACGGAGTGTTTGGATTCGTCTGACGGTTCGCTTCGAGCATATTCAGTGTGCCAACGGCGTTCACATCAAAATCATCGAACGGACGAGAGGCGGCCAGGTCATGACTCGGCTGCGCTGCTGTGTGGATGATTGCATCGGGTGAGATCTCCTTCACGGTAGAAAGGATCGCTGTTCTATCACGCAGATCCACTTCTACATGCGTAAAATTGTTGAACTGCTCGGAGAGGCGCTGTTGATTCCAGCGTGTGTCTCCCTGCGGACCGAAGAAATCGGCACGCATATTATTATCAAATCCATAAACGGTAACACCTTGAGAAGAAAAGAATGAAACAACTTCACTTCCAATGAGTCCGCTGGAACCGGTAACGATGATCTTTTTCATACTAATATTTTTACATCTTCCTGGTTATATTTGCCGCCAAATTCGCAGTGAAAAACAATATTGACAATATTCTCTGTGATCTCCCTGCCCGCCACCACGAAGCGGTCCTTCGGACAGGCGGGTGTGGCTAATTACTCTATCCCGACCACGATCAATTTACGGTTCAATGTTATCTGTTTCAGTTTCCCCTGCGTAAAAATATTGCTGAACTCCCGGCGTAGTTCACGGTACAGTGCCGAGGGTGATTGCAGATCTTTATCCTGTATCCAAACAAGATAATCGATCGTTTTTTCTGCAACGATATTCTCTTTGATTCGTCCGGCGATCTTTTTCAGCGACTTCGATGCTGCATCGGCAATATCCAGACGCGTATCTTCATCAAAATTTCCCAGAAGATTGAAGATGATCTTATACTGTGCACCGTTCTTCAGGTCATCCTGCCAGTAAGAATTGATCCGTGAGATAACATTGTTCAACGCATTGGTCACTGCCGCTTCAACGAGGGCATTTGCGGGCGCGGCAGATTCTTCGCTGTATCCTGTCTCAGTCCCGAGCAGACGCGCTGTTGTCGTCTCATATGCACGCACCGAAACCGATGCTTTGCGCACGTCCGATGAACCAACCTTGCGTGTATCGACCGTGATAGTGTATGAAACATAGATGTCGCTGCCAACGGAGAGTGCGATCATATAAGAAAGATCCTCTTCATGTCCTTTCAGATTCAGCTGCGCCTTCTGCTGTTCATAGATCTGCTGGGCCTGCTCCGGTGCGACAACGTTATATTTCTTTTGCGTGAGATATGATTCGATCACCGAAGCCCCCTGCTTCAGGACGCTGTTGGAGCGAAGCTCTGCAAGCGGATTCTGTCCCGGTTTCACCTCGGGCAGCGCCATCAATGTCGGCATACCAAGTTCTTCCGTGATATCTTCCAGTTTCTCGATCACCCTCTGATCTGTCAGGAACGTCTGGATCGCCGCACGGTTGACCCTGAACTGTTTCTCTATCCGAATCTTTTCCCCTCCCGCTACTTTTACGCGGCTGTCAAAACTGTTTGCTTCCCACGCGATGAATTTCTGAATATTTTCCGCAGCAAAGAATCCTTGTTCCAGCGGACCAAATTTACGTTTCTCTTCCTCACTACGGACGAGTCCGTCTAGACCCGCGCCGCCGTAGATCACAAAGTAGACCGCAGATTTTCGGGCATCAATCTCGGCAAGTTTCACCGATTCTTCTTCTTTAAGTCCGAACATCCCGGATTTTCCGGCGGTCCCTTTTGCTTTGATCATCACTTCTCCTGAAGTGACCGCTTCGATGAAAGTCGCCTGACGTGATTCGGGAAGATTACCCTGTGCAGAAAGTAAAGTGGCGATGAGAAGAACTGCAGTAAGGATGTACTTTGTCATAGTATTCTCTGTATTCGTTGAGGGATTTCGATTGAACTATTCTGTTATCCCGGATGGATGATAACAGAATATATTCAAATTCGTATTCATCCGGTTTGACCGGCATCAATTGAGCGAGGGGAGCGAATAATTGAACCAGACGAACCAGCCCAAACCTGAATATTTCACTTCGGGACCTTTTACAATCTCCAGTTTTTTATCATTCTTATCTTTATCAGTGATCGTGACATTCCAATCGCTATGGATCGGTGCACTTGAGTATTCTGCTCCTCCACCGATGGATGATTCCGGAGTGAGATAGATTTCTACCCCTACTTTTGCATCAAATCCAATTGCCGAATGTATCATCGAATAATCCAAATCATTCTCATTTTTGTCCTTTGTCGTGCCGGAGAGGTGGGTCAAGTTATAGCGAAAGTCTCCTTGAAGGAGCAGTCCGAAACGATACAAATAAAACTTTTTTAAGAGTCCTATATCAGCATATCCTGCAAGTGCCGGCCCCGCATCCGCACTGTCCTTCTTAAAATTCGAAGGGGACACATTACTAAAATTGAATTTCCCTGACATATTGGGAAAACCAATTGCCGCACTCAGATTTAACCACAGTTCCGACACTTTTGTCGCTCCGGCGAGACTTGCCTGCAGCGAAGCCATAGGACCGAGAATGCCAGAATAGTCTTCGTTGATTCTCAACGTAAACTTGTTGTTGTCAGGCATGATATAATCTCCCTTGAACTTGGAAATCTTAAATGGAATTTTCCCGAACCCCAATATCCCGTTGATACCGATCAATGGAATCTCTGTTACATTTAGGCCCGGAGAGTAATTCGAAAAAGAGATTGCTTGGGCATACGAGAATGCAGATTCATTGTTTTTATTATCTCCTACTTTCCTCACTTTTACAAAACCGCGCCGTTCTTTCTTCACGTTCCCCGCATCATCTTCCACCATCTCCTCCACCCAGTAGGAATCATCCATCCGCACTCCTTCACGAGTTCCAAGATTCAGATTGATACCAAATGTGGTCGTCTCGGTTACGCCGCCGGTCAGTTTGAATTCTTCGATCTTCTTTGTTTCGTTATTCACATTCACCGCACTGATATTCACCGTCGATGCGAATACATCCCAATCCGCCGTTCCGGTCACCCCGTCATCCTGATCTTCCGAACGTTCAATGGCATCACCGCTCCATCCTTTTGCCGCGCCGACGAAAACGATCGAAGGATTGTTCGATCTATCAACTTTTAGTGCATACCATAACAGACCGACTTTAATAGAGTGTGTGAATGTTGTATAGGCTTGTTTACGGACGACTTTCCCTGCATCGTTTTTTATCTCGCGCTCGCCGCGGTTCGTTGTCCGTGAATAATACTCAACGTATGGAACGAAGAAGAATCCTGAATTCAATATTGATTCAAGCTGTGATGCAGAGAGTCCGGCGGACTGCGCTTTTGTTGCAAGGAATGTGTTCCGTTCGGTCTCACTGAGATTCTGTTTGCTCAAGAGTTCCTTGTTCATGTCGAGCAGCTCAAGCAGTTTCGGAGCAAGGGTCTTTTCGATGACTGGACGGACATTTTCCGGTGAGACAGAATTAATGACTGACGCTGCCGAAGAAAACTGAGAAATAATGTTATCGGGAAGTGCTGCGTAGTTAAACCGTTCCATCTGAACACTCCGGCCGATCGTGGAGGTGATATATTCTGCGTGCCTCTGATCAAGTCCGGCCGCTGATGATGAAAGCACCTTGTTGACATACGAAACATTTTTCTTCTTGTATTGGGCGTTGGCAAAAACAGCGGTGAGACAAAACACAGCAATAATCAGTGCGATCTGTTTTTTCATATATTCTTGGGGTTATGTTGAGTGAAACTGCAACAGCGTAGGCGGGGTTGTTGTGGGTGTTCACGGGATCGAACCGCGGACCTCCTGCTTGTAAGGCAGGCGCTCTGAACCAGCTGAGCTAAACACCCGAAGAATTTTCTTTCAAATTTACCTGTTTTCGCCAATTTCCCTTTCTATAACCATCCGATAAAGATAGGTGAAAAGATAGGTAACTGTTAGGTGAAATTCTGATTGAAAATACAAAATATTTAGACATCCTCAAAACTTTTCTTCAGAATTTTCAAAATTCCATTCACCTATATCTACGGCTTCATAAAGCAATTTGTTTGGGGTAGTGTTATATCTTTCGGTGGTTCGAACCGTAGAATGTCCAACTAATTCCTTTATTGTCATTAAACTCACACCTTTGGCTACCAAGTTACTGATATACGTTGCTCTCAAACTATGAAATTTAATCTTATCGTCTTCACCAATTGCACGCACTAGT
>CAIVNT010000472.1 GCA_903907305.1 uncultured Ignavibacteriota bacterium | reverse complement strand
TGCAGGTGACTTCGGCTATAGCGGAAAAAATCGATCTTTCCATCGGACCAAAGGAGTAAAGAGAACAGCGAAATATTAATTATAATGGAAACGGATGTTTCTTCAGTTCGTTCAACATTGCTGCTTCAAGCAGATATTTTTTTAAGAGTCTCACTTTGATGTCGGACGGTTTGCGGAATTCCATGTGACGGATCTGTTTCAGATCCTTACCCGTCAAGATACCGCTCTCGTCGGACATCCGATACCCTTCTGCAAATCCGATATAGATTCCATCCTTTTTCTTCAGCGGACTCAAATAACAGAACAGTCCTTTTCGTGTATAGAATGGGACGGTGTATTTGATCATCTCTTCAACATCGGGAATAGTTTTGAGTATGACCGCGCGGACGGCAGCCATCAGATCACGCTGAAGTTTTGGTGAGTGCTTAAGATAGAGATCGACTTCTTTTGATTTCTTCGCGGACATAATCGCAGGGAAGGAGTATGGTGAATGCTCTTCAATAAATAATGGAAGACTATTTACCGGTATATTGAAGCGCATTTTTAATGAGCTCTTCCACTGAAAGATTCTTTGTCACGGCATTGTTCAATACACCGCGAAGGGACTGTTCAGCTTTCTCGCGAGAGAATCCGAGTGAGACGAGAGCGGTGAGTGCTTCGGCACGGACGGAGGAACTGGAATTCGGCAGATCGATGATCTTGTCCGAACCTTCGATCTTACTGACTTTATCCCGAAGTTCAAGGATCAGCCGTTCGGCAGTTTTCTTACCGACCCCCGGAACTGCGGTCAGCGATGATAGTGCACCGGTAGAGATGGTACGGATCAGCTCATTGGGATGAATGCCGGAAAGGATCGTCTGCGCCATTTTAGGACCGATCCCGGAAACACTGATGAGCATTCGAAACATTTCCCGTTCACTCTCACCGGAAAAACCGTATAACACCTGAGCATCTTCTCGGATATGGTGATGCGTCAGAATGAATACTTCAGAATTGATCTCCGTAAGGCGCTCGTATGTTGAGAGGGAGATGCTGACAGAATATCCGATGCCGGAGACATCAACAATGATCTCGGTGGGGGACTTCTTGGTCAGGATTCCTTTGAGGTAAGCGATCATGATCGTTTTGTGGTTATAATTCGTTCGGGGTGTGCTTCAATGAATGATTTCCAGTTCTTGAATCCGGAACGGGGAGCAGAGATCTTGAACGCATGACAGACCGCTACTGCGAGAGCGTCCGTTGAATCGAAATATTTCGGCGCCGCTTTCAGTTTCAGCATGGACATCATCATATATTGTACCTGTTCCTTGGAGGCAGCTCCTTTTCCTGTCACGGCTTTCTTGATCTCGCGCGGCGAGTATTCTGTCACCGGCACTTCAAAATTCACTCCCGCAAGGATCGATACGCCGCGTGCCTGACCGATCTTCAACGCGGATTGTGCATTCTTTGAATAGAATGCTGTCTCGATCGCAAATTCATCCGGATGGAATTGTTCGATCACCGTGCAGAGTGTCGCATAGATCTTTTTCAGCCGGAGAGGCATCGAAACATCGCCGCTATTTTTGATCACGCCGACATCCAGCAGAGAGATTGCTGATCCCTTCTTTTCGATCACGCCGTAACCGGCGATCAATGTCCCGGGATCAACGCCCAGGATGATCATTTCAGATCCTTGATCTTTAATTGAGTCAACGTTACTCCTGTAAAATCGTTCTCATCGATCGAAAAAACAAGGTCAAGATTCGCAGATTTTTCTTTCACAAGATTGATCATACCGCCGAGACCGAATCCGATACAGTCGAACGAGACGCCGTTCTTTTTGATCTTGAAGCGTAGATGATCTTTTCCCACAACGCGGGGAATACCGACCACTTGGACACCTTTAGAAAGATATGTCGGACGCATATTCTGTGGTCCGAACGGTCCGCATTGTTTTAGGATGCGCATATATTTCGGCGTCAGCTCTGCAAGGTCGATCTCGCTGTCGATGTGGATCACCGGAGTCAGGAGTTCCTCGGTTAGCATACCTTTTACTGCAGCATTGAACGCCACGCGAAATTCATCCACTCGGTCCAGATCAACGCTTAGTCCGGCCGCATATTTATGTCCGCCGAACTGCAGCAGTTTGTCTTCCACCATCTTCAATGCCTGATGGATGTTTACACCGGCAATGCTGCGGGCAGAACCTTTCGCAACACCTTCGAGTGTTGTGAGCATTACTGCGGGGCGGTAATATTTTTCCACCATACGCGATGCAACGATCCCGACCACACCCGGATGCCATAGCGGTTGATGCATAACGATGGCACCGTCGCCGTTATCCTTGAAATACTGTTCAACAAGACTTTGTGCTTCAGCAAAAACGCCTTCGTCGATCTTTCTCCGTGTCAGATTCTCCTGTTCCAACACGCTGGCAAATGCGATCGAGTCATGATAATCGTCGCTGACGAGAAGTTCTACAGCGCGTTTTGCATCACCGAGACGTCCCACTGCATTGATGCGGGGAGCCATTGCAAAGACAACCTGACCCGTTGTGATAGCACCGATCTTGAGGCCTGCACTTTCAAGAAGAGCGCGGATTCCGGGACGGGTGTTATTGTTGATCCGTTCAAGTCCGAGTCGGACGAACACTCTATTCTCATCGATCAAGGGAACAATGTCTGCAGTCGTAGCGAGCGAAACAAAGTCGACATACTTCTCAACCTTTTCTTCGTGCCCGAGTGTGCGTGCGATCGCCTGGATGTATTTGTATCCCACCCCGGTCCCGCAGAGACTCTTGAATGGGTATCGACAGTTCGGTTTTAGAGCATCAAGAATAGCAACAGCATTTGGAAGTTCATCCGCCGGTTCATGATGATCACAGATGATCACTTCTATGCCGAGCTGATTCGCATACTCAACTTGTGCAAGTGCGGTGATACCGCAGTCGATGGAGATGAGAAGAGTAACCCCTTCTTTTTTTGCGAACTCCACTCCCGGTTGGGAGATGCCGTATCCTTCGGTGAGTCTGTCGGGAATATAATAGGTGACGTCGCAGCCGATCTCCTTGAAATAGAGATAGAGCATTCCGGCTCCGTTCGTTCCATCCACATCATAATCGCCGTAGACGAGGATCTTCTCTTTATTGTCTCTGGCTTTGATCAGGCGTTCTACGGCAATGTGCATACCGTCCATAAGGAACGGATCGTGCAGATGATCGATCGAAGGACGGAAATAGCGTTTCGCTTTTTCGAATGTATCGATTCCACGGTTGATCAGGACCGATACAAGCGAAGGTGTAATGGTGAGTTCGTCAGACAGTTGTTTGACGATTTCTGCAGGCGGAGCGGGAGCGACCGTCCACCGGTATTCTTTTTTTGATGTCAATGCACTTCTCCAATACGGATACGGAAGGTTCCGGATCCTTGTGAGAGAATGCATCTTTCA
>CAIVNT010000471.1 GCA_903907305.1 uncultured Ignavibacteriota bacterium | reverse complement strand
CGAATATCCGGTATACCTTCAATGAATATGTCTCCGATTATTATTTCCGCGCCCTTTCCTCGTCATCTCCGCTCGGATTATTGAAACAACCGCCTCTTCCACCGGGAGAAAAAGTGGAGAAAGAGAACCGCATCATCACGCTGAACGGAGGCAAAGCAACTGGAGAACTTGTCGGGGGGAATCTTTCGCTGCTTGTCACAACTCTCGGTACTCCTTTCGAGATCGATCTGTCGGGGAAACTTCTGTTCCTTGAAGATGTCGGTGAAGAACCATATCGCATCGACAGGATGTTGACACATCTGTTCCTGAGCGGATCACTGAATAATGCAGCCGGAATCATCGTCGGTAAATTCCGGGACTGTGAACCGAAAGAGGGAGGATATATCGGCTCTCTGACATTGGAAGAGATTCTCCGTACGCGTCTCGGTTCATTGGGAAAACCGGCGATCTACGGACTCTCATTCGGTCATATCCGTGATCACATCACGCTCCCGATCGGAGTGAAGGCGACCCTCGATGCAGACGCAAAGACGGTAACGATCGATGAAGGGGCAGTGCGATGATGTTCCGTTACTGAGTAGACAGAGTAAATCGTCCTTTTTCACTGCATTTCCTCTCTTTCTTCTTCTTGTTCCTTTCCCTATCTTATGCCGCCGTCAAAAAAACGACTTCGGCATCAATTCAACTGCAGCACACGTCATTCAAAACTAATATCTATGGAACTCTCCATCGACCGGCCGCAGCATTCGCGGCAATTCAAAACTCGCCGTGCTCTTAACTGGCTGACGCTCGGATTCACATACGCAGCCATGTATATGGGACGATACAACCTCTCATTTGCAAACAAAGCTCTTTCTGATAAATATGGATGGGACAAGACGCAGGTGGGAGCGATCATCACTGCGGCGTTGACCATCTACGGAATTTCTGCTCTTTTTAACGGTCCAATCGCTGACCGCATCGGCGGTCGAAAAGCGATGCTGATTGGTGTCACCGGAGCGGTGATATTCAATATCGCGTTCGGTCTTGGTGCGTATATCGGTGTGCTCGGCACCGGCGGACTGCTGCTCGGATATTTCGCGACCGTGTGGGCGCTGAATATGTATTTCCAGTCATACAGTGCACTCGCACTGATCAAAGTGAATTCCGGCTGGTTCCACGTCCGCGAACGCGGTGTCTTCTCCGCGATCTTCGGATCGATGATCCAAAGCGGACGCGCGTTGATCTTCATTATCGGCGGTATCGCCGTTGCTTTTCTTCCGTGGGAATGGGTGTTCTTTATTCCTGCCGGCATCATGGCGATGATGGGAACGATGACCTTCTTTTTTGTCCGCGACACTCCGCTCGAAGCCGGTCTTGAAAATTTCGATACCGCCGATGCTTCCAGCGGCGATACGGATAAAGTGGATATGAAATATCTGATGAAGAAGGTCTTCACCAATCCTATCACGCTCACGATCGCGGTTGCGGAATTCTGTACCGGATTCGTCCGTCACGGATTTGAACAATGGTTCCCGCGCTATATGCAGGAAGCGCAGCATCTTTCGCTCGATTCCCCGGTATTCCAAAAAGGTGCGTTGAGCGTTGTTGTTGCCGGTATCTTCGGCGCGTTCGCCGCCGGTATGATCTCGGATTGGGTATTCAATTCCCGAAGACCTCCCGTTGCATTCATCGGTTATTCAATTCAGATCATTTGTTTGGGCATCGTGTGGGCCGCACCGGGCACGGATTGGATACTCGTCGCATTCGTTGCGAATTCGTTTGCCATCAGCATGGTCCACTCGATGCTCTCGGGAACTGCGTCCATGGACTTTGGCGGACAAAAAGCGGCTGCATCCGCAACGGGTCTCTTCGACGGTATGCAGTATATCGGTGGCGCGGCCGTCGGTTCCGGTATGGGGTGGATGTTGGAAACATTCGGCTGGGGAACATGGGGGCCGAGTATGATCGGATTCGCCGTGATTGGCGCGATATTAATGTTGAAATTGTGGAATGTGGTACCGAAATCGGTGAAAGTAGTTCATTGATCTTTTTTTAGGGGGAAGGCATTCTGCGACCGCGCAGAGTGTCTTACAAAGGCAGCATATGTGGAAAACAAACGAAGGCAGCACCGGAAGGCTTATACAGCTTTCCATTGGATACTTTTTCTTTTATGTGATCACGGGTGTTACGGTAAAATATTTTACAGGGAGTGCGGACGCAGGATTTCCCGGAATGAAACAGGTGGAGTATCTTGTCTACAGCACGATCGGCGGAAATGCCATTGCGCTTTCGGTGGCATTAGGTCTTCGATGGTATCATATCAAATCGAATAAGATCATCACGTTCATGGGAGTCAGTTTTCCGCAGGAGATCCTCTATATTATCCCATCCGGAATCTGCACGGCAGTAGTGATCCCGACTACAACAATGATGTATCTTCTCCCGATCTCTGTGATGGTCGCTATGGTGATCATGCGCGCAAGCATCATCATCATCAGCCGTTTGGTGGATGAGATCCAGATCCGAAAAGGGATACTGAAAAAGAGCCTGTATCCGGAAGAGAATTATGCTGTTGTCTTCGCCCTGATCGCCGCAGCGATGAATCTCATTTGGGTCGCTCCCGGTGATTTTGATTTTGTTCATTCGGTTCCCGCGGTGACCATTCTCGGCAGCTACATTGTCGTCTACGCCATCCGAATCTATATCATGAACTATTATAAGAACACACGTGCGAAAGGTGTGGCGCTGGATAACAACGGATTCTTCGCCATTGAACAGATCACCGCAACCATTGCAATGCTCTCTGCGGGATATGTGCTCTTCAATTCACCCGAATGGTTCCGGACGACGAACGAACAGCTCATTATTTTTCAGCAGTCCATCGCAAATCCTCATCCGCAGTGGGGAATGGGAGTCTTGGCCGGTACAGCATTCGGTATGGTGGCATTCTTTTCGGTATTCATCTTCATGTTCAAAGGAAGGACGGCGACATTTGCAGGACTCGTCAACCGGTTGACCTCGCTGGTAGCTGGTACAGCAGCCACAATTGTATCATATTTTCTTTTTCAGGGGAAATTTCCGAAGATGCAGGATTGGATATCGCTCGGATTTATCTTTATTGCGGTATGGTTCCTCTCCCGTGCAGAGAAGAAGCGGATGCATGAAATGGTACAGGCAAAAGAGCTTTAAAAAATTGGAAGGAATCCGAACCGTTCGCTGAGTGTTAAAATAAAAAAGATTTTACGGTTTCTCTATTGTTAGGCTGATACGTCTCTACAAATTTTGAATAGCTGTTATTCTCATCGAATTCCTGCAAAACCACATTCGGCTTCACTAAACCCTCGTTCTCATTTTTCTCCGCATAAGCCTTATAACTTCTGAATCTCCAATCCTTTACCTCATTCACTAATCCCGCCCGCACCGGATTCAAATGTATGTAGCTCGATAAATGAACGAGATATTGGACAGTATCGATCTCATTGATCTTGTATTTCCCTTCGAACAGATGTCCTGTGCGGTTGAATCTCATGTTAACGGCCTGGACATATGATTTGCTGATTCTTCCCATAAATGTTGAAATTGCTTCCGGTTGGTGCTGCTGCACAAGAAAATGGAAATGGTTCGGCATCAAACAATACGCGATCACATCAAGTTCGGGCGTGAGATATTCACTCATCCTTTGAATAAAAAACCTGTAATTCTCATCGTCAAAGAAGACCGTATTTCGATTGACACCGCGGTTGTAAATGTGAAAGTATGTATCGAATGATTGAATGTGCGGTGTTCGTTTGGACATGGTGTGAATTGACTGTAAAGGTTAAGTGGTAAAATGAAAAAACGAACCATTCACTTTACGTGACAGGTTCGTTTTGTATTTCTTTTAGCATCAGTGAACCGTTCGCTTTGAGCGAACGGTTCACGTACATCTTTTACTTCTTTATCTCCCACAGTTTCTGCGTTGTTCTTTCCAATTCCGTTTCGATCAGTTTCACATCGTGCGTCTTCTCAGGCATATTCTCGAATACCACATATGGTATCTTGTGTCCGCGTACTTCAATATGGGTGGGATGAGCAGCTTCGATCTTTTCCCAGTCGTTCTCTTTATAATAGAACTCCATCTTCTCATCCGGCAGAGAATGGTGCAGGATCGAATCTTCCTGGCCGGGACGAGCGCGTTTTCTGTTCTTGCGGACAGATTCTTCATACGGCACTTTGATATAGAGCAGCGACGCTTTGCTCAGCATCTCGTCCGAAAGGAAAGACAGCGCATTGTGGATGGCATTCTCACCGCCGCGCGCGAATTCCACCAGCGTGGTCATCTTCGCATGATATTCGGAATCTTTCATAGTTTTTTTCTGATAATCCAGTGCGAGACGTTTCATATACAGGTCCCAGATATACTGATCTTTGAACCAGTATTTCTCGTCGCTCCACACTCTCGGTTTTCCCATTTGTGTCATCAGATCATCCAGCTCAAAGGTCTCCCAGACATACAGGAAATCATCCAATTCCTCGAAATTCGCCACATGGAATTTCTCCAGACGTACGATCGGATCGCATTTCTTCAGGAAGTCGATCACTTCCGATTTTCCCGCAGCCGGTCTGCCGGTGATGATTAGTATGGGAAAATGTTGATTGCTCATAAAGTGCTCCTATTATAGATTAGAATGATGATTCGTTTGCTAAGATTTGGTTTGTAAGATATATAGAAATACTCTATTTTTTGTTCAAGAATCAAGAAGAAATAATCAGCCACTTTTCCAATCAATCCCCTCATGTCTGTCTTTACAGCAATCTGCACATATCTCGAAGAACGGAAGATCGAATTCCGCACCGTTCAGCACGAACCGACATTCACTTCCGAAGATTCAGCCAAAGCGCGCAGCGAAGATGTGAAGATCGGCGGGAAAGCGATCGTGATGAAAGTGGATGACGGATTCAAACTGTTCGTGCTGAGCGCCGCGCTGAAGGTCGATTCGAAGAGGATCAAAGAACGCTTCAAAGCGAAGAGCCTCCGTTTTGCAACGAAGGAAGAGTTGTTCGAATTAACGGGACTCGTTCCCGGATGCGTTCCTCCGTTTGGTAGGCCGATCCTTTCACTCGATCTCTATCTCGATCTCTCCATCACACAAAATGAGAAGATCGCTTTCAACGCCGGCTCTCTCACCGATTCCATCATTCTGAACACATCCGATTATCTTTCCGTGGTGACTGCGGAGCAATTCGTTTTTTCTATTGCAGAATTATAATGACTCAATGCTCAACTCTTTCGCCACGAAGGCACTAAGACCCGCCAAAGAAACGGCGGGCAGGCACAAAATCCCACTAAAGAATTCATGCAATTTGTGGGTTTCATTTATTTCACACATTTGTGCCTTGGTGACTTTGTGGCTGATCATATAGTGCTGTTTCTAAAAAATAATATTTCAAATAATAATGTTCATGCTGAGCAAGATGTCGCTGCTAATAAATCCTTCGGCGCATGCCGACCTGCCTGCCGGCAGGTAAACAACATCGGCATTTGCTCAGGATGAACAGTTCGGCGACATCGCGCCGAAGCATGACCGAAAAACACAAGCTAACTTAATTGAAGTATTACTAGAACCCAATCCATGTTTCTTTGAAGAGAAAATTCCCCAATGAATGTTACGTTGTAGTATATTATTAGAGAATAAGCGAATTGATCGAACTGTACATATTTATTAATACTCTGGAAGTTCAATGACAATTGTCAAACGAAGTTTTGCGATTCTTTTTTTATGTTCCTTAGCGGCGTTCGGTCAGCAGACCCGTCCTGAGCGGACAAACTACGAAGAGACATCGCGGTATCAGGATGTGATGGATTTCATCGATGCGCTGAAGATTGATGGTACGTCGATGAAACTGACGTGGCTTGGGTATTCAACGCAGGGAAAACATCTGCCGATGATCGTTTACGGCGATATTGCCGATGCACGACCGGAGACGATCAAAAAATCCGGCAAACTCGTTGTGTATATTCAGGGAAATATCCATGCCGGCGAGGTGGAAGGAAAAGAAGCGATGCTGGAACTGCTCCGCGAATTGAAAGCAGGCAAACATGCGGAATGGCGGAGGAGATTGGTGTTGCTCATCGTTCCTATCTTCAATGCAGACGGCAACGATATGATTAGTCTTTATAATCGACCCTGGCAATACGGTCCCATCGCAGGGATGGGACAACGTGCGAATGGTCAGAATTTGGATCTGAACCGCGACCACATGAAACTGGAATCTCCCGAAGTGGTGTCGTTCGTGAAGATGCTGAATGATTACGATCCGCAAGTGACAGTCGACCTGCACACGACGAACGGTTCGTTTCACGGATATCATATCACGTATAGTTATGCGCTCAATCCTGTCATTGAACCAGGATTGGATGATTATACGCGGAATGTCTTCTTTCCGAAAGTAGAAGAAAAAGTGAAAGCGCAGAAATTCAGGATCCACCGGTATGGCGATTATCTTGAAAAGACTCCGGCCGGAAAACCCGGATTTTATTTCTGGGCAACAGAACCGAGGTTCAACAGTAACTATGTCGGATTCCGAAATCGTCTCGGTATTTTGAGCGAAGCATATTCCTACATCACATTCCAACAGCGTATTGCTGCCACGAAAGCGCTGGTGATCAGTATTCTGGATGTTGCCAATGCAAATACGATCGCTATTAAAGAAGCCGTGGCAAAAGCGGATGAGCAATCGAAAAATATCCTGCAGACGGACTCGATGGCCGTCCGTGCCGAAGTGATCGAATCCGACGCTGCACAGCAGATTATTCTTGCGGCTGTAAAGGAAGTGCGCAATCCGTATTCGAATGAGATCATGTATCTGATGAATGAGGATAGTCTTAAACCGATTACCACGACCGAATTCTATAATACACGAGCGGTGAAGAAGGCAAAGATCCCGAAGCGTTATATCATCCCGGACTCACTTGTTGAAGTGATCACACTGCTGCGGCAGCACGGAATAATACTTGATCGAATGAATGAAGCAGTATTGCTGAACGTTCAGCGGTTCGCGATCAAAGAGAACAAGCAGGGTGAGCGCGAATTCCAAAAACATAAAATGCGGATGCTCGAAGGATCATTTGAGACGATTCCGTTGCAGATTCCCGTCGGCTCATACAGCGTTGAAATGAATCAGCCGCTTTCCCGTCTTGTGTTCTATCTATTGGAACCGGAGTCTGAGGATGGCGTTGTAACATGGAATGTCATCGACAAGTATTTTGGTGACGGAAAATATTATCCAATCTACAAAGTGATCAATTAAACAAAGGATACAAATGAAAAAAATTAT
>CAIVNT010000470.1 GCA_903907305.1 uncultured Ignavibacteriota bacterium | reverse complement strand
GACATCGCGCCGAAGCATGACCGAAAAACACAAGCTAACTTAATTGAAGTGGCACTAGTTTCACGGTTCAGGTTTCAAGATTCAATCCACAATAAAAAGAGAAGCACCTGTAATTGTAGCTGAACGGTGGCTGTCCGCATTATCGCCGACGTGATAGGACATTCCTTTTTTCAGAATGAAGGTGCGGCCGTCCTTCAATTCGGTGGTCATCTCTCCGTCGATACAGAAGATGACATGACCTTTGTCGCACCAGTGATCGGCCCGGTATCCGGAAGAATACTCCACGCGGCGGACGCGGATATCGCCGATGCGGAGCACTTTCCATTCGGCATGACCGGTCTCGCCGTTATGTCTCTCGGCAGGAACAGTCTCCCAGTCAATCAGCGTGAACGGTATGGATGGATCGATGGTCATACGCCGAATTGCTGAAGATGGTGATCGAGATGTTTATAAGTGCTTAATCCCCATTCTTTCGGTGTGAAATAGCCAAAGAAGGAATGCGGATAGTTCGTGCACTTTACTTCACCTCCGCGTGAGAACTCTGAGATGAGATCGATATACATTGACTTTTCATTGTTGAATGTCCGTTCGTTCACTACCATAAACAACGGATGGGTAGGACTATTTCTGCGCAGCGGTTTTTCGCCAAGATAGTCCGCTTTAAAAATGGGTCCCAGAATATATCCGAGCAGTACCCGTTTTGGTTTGGACCTGTTTGTTACCACTTTCAATGTTTCATTGCAATGGGCGAGCATCTGCGCAACATCCATTTTTCCCCACTGCCGCTGGGTGGACGGTGTCAGAGAATTCACGCGGGTAAGGATCTCGTTAAGTGTTGCCGGGTCGTAGATCGATTTCATAGGAATTCCTTGTATGATTGAAAATGAATTATTTGAGTGTTCTGTTCCTCTCGATCCACCATCCCCACAGCACAAAGAGCCACATCGCATTCCCCGCCGCAGCGATCATCTGAACATCCGGCGGCGGCGGACCGAAGAGATTTCCGATATGCATCACCACCAAGAACACAAGCAGCGATATAAATGCTATCGTCCCTGTTCTGTTCGTCGGTTTCATTGCTGTAGAATAGAGATACGCCCCGATGCCGAACAATCCGAACTCGACGATCATCGTTCCGACAAGACTGTTCCACAATCCCAAACCGAATTTCGCGGAATCATTTCCCAGCAGCGGCAGATCCGGACGGTGCGTCAGCAGATCGAGCAGCCAGTGACTGAATACGACGAGTCCCACAACGACTGCTTCTTTGGATAATTTCTTCCGCACATAATAGACACCGCCGAAGAGCACAGACCAGCCGAGCGCGCCGGCAAGACTGTGTGTAATGGGATAATCATAAAAATCCAGCGGTGTTACAACCGTATTGCCGACCTCAATGCGCGCATGCTCCCACCCAAGCAGCAGAAAGAGCGGCCAGAGCAGATCCACAATCTGTGCGGCGGCGATAAGTGTTGCAAGATTCGTTTTCGGTGCCGCTTTCTTTGCGGCGAGAGCAACGGCGAAATGTCCGATGAACATACATATCCTTATGCGGTGAATTATTTTTGAAGCATCCGTGTCATTAATATTCGGTGATGATCTTCGAAATGAAATTTTCGATAGAGCGAAAGAGCAAGCGTATTGTGCTGTTCCACTTCGAGATGCAGCGCGTGGATGCCGAGATGTTCAGCTTCGGCACACATATCATCCATTACTTTTTTGCCGATCCCTTTCACGCGATACTCCGCTTCCAGATAAAACTCATCCACAAACGCGTTCTTGCCGCCGAATTCAAAACTGTAGATCACCGCAAGAACGATGTATCCGACAGGACGGTCTCCGTCACTGATGATCCAAATTATTCCGAGATCTTTATCCGAAAGAAATTCCGTCAGCGATGAACGTGTCTTTTCCTTCGCGAACGGATATCCATCGATAGCATAGAACCGCTCCATCAGGACAAGAAGCGTGTCGATATCGGATAGGAGTGCAGGGCGATGTTGAATTGTTTCCATAGAATGGTGTAAATCTACGACAGACGGGGTTGGTGTGCAAGGGAAGATTCATCTTCACAAAATAGCAATACCTCACAGGTCTCAAAGACCCGTGAGGTGTATAAAATTCAAGGGTTGTTCGGTTGAAGTTATTCTTCAACCGATAAACGGTATCCTATCCCCGACTCCGTCACGAAATACTTCGGATTGTTTGGATCGTGTTCCAGTTTTTTGCGGAGCTGGCCGATATACACTCGGGTATACTGCGATTCCCCGTCGTATTTCGGACCCCACACCTGCTGCAGAAGATAGGCGTGCGTGAGTACTTTGCCGGCATTGCGGACGAACAATGCAAGCAGAGAAAACTCCGTCGGAGTGAGTTTCACCGGTTCATTATGCTTTGTTACGGTGTGCGCTTCAAGATCCACGATGACGGGACCGAACGAGAATTTCGCCGATGTCTGATCGATAGAATTGAAGATGCGGAGCGCTGTTCTTACGCGGGCGATCAGTTCGCCGCTGCGGAACGGTTTGGAGAGATAATCATTCGCGCCGGCATCCAGAGCGGAGATGATATCCTTCTCATCGGTCCTGGCGGACAAAATGATGATGGGATACCGGATCCACGTTCGTAATTTTTTCAGGACATCAATGCCGTCCATATCCGGCAGACCGAGATCGAGAATGGCCAGATCGAAGCGTGATGACTCCGCGATCCGCACTGCCTCTGCTCCATTCTCTGCCAGCGTTACTTTATATCCTTCGTTCTCAAGTGTATTCCTGAGAAGACGGCGCATCTGCTCTTCGTCATCGATGATCAGTATAGAAGGTTCTTTTCCCATGGTCATGATAGCGTTGTTGAATGTGTTTCAGTCGGGATGGAAATAACGAATTCCGCTCCCCCTAAAATTCTGTTGGCGGCGCTGATCGTTCCTTTATGCGCCTCAACATATCCTTTCACAATGGATAACCCCAGTCCCGTGCCGCCGGTGCGCGATCCGGGGACGCGATAAAATTTATTGAACAGATGCTGCAATGCATCCATCGGAAAACCGGGGCCGTTATCCTCAACGGTAAAGATACAATTCCTTTTCTCCATCTTCGCCGTTATCGTGATCGTGCTTCCTGGCGGAGTATAGAGTGATGCATTGTATAACAGGTTACTGAAGACTTGTTCCATTAAACCAAAATCCAGTCTGATGAAGGGTGTCGATTCGGGAACATCGATCACAACAATATGTGCGGCGAGTTCCTTCTTTATTTTCTGTGCGGATGTGCGCAGCAGATCGTTCACGTCGCACCAATCGAGTCTCGGTGCGAGTTGACCGGATTCGAGGCGCGTCATATCGAGCAAATTCTCTACCAGACGGTTCAGACGGTCCGCCGCGGTGTGGATCTCCTCCAATTCCTCAGAAGGAATTCTTTTACTTAGACTGTCTGCTCCCCCCATAATAGCCGCTATGGGAGTCCGAAGTTCGTGGGACAATGAACTGAATAATGTGCGGTATAATTTTTCGGACTCTTCCGATACAACTGCTCGTCTCGTCAACTCGTGCAGTTGTTCCCGTTCCAATGCTGAGGCAATCTGTTCAATAAAATTTTGGAACAATGCCTCGCGCGCAGGATCGATAGGCCGAAGACCCCGAAGCCGTATCCCAATAACTCCAAGAGGATAGCGCGGACCTGAAATGGGATAGTATGTACAATTGACAAACGGGAATGTGTCAACATTCCTCCCCGCTTTCTTTTCGTTCCAATACACCCAGGATGCGACGCTGAATTCTTTTTTATCGGACCGCAGCGTACTCGCTTCGTGCGGCTCCGGATTAAGTTCGCCGTCAATGGAACTGAGAAAGAGCAGAACATCGCACTCGAATACTGTGCGGATATTCTTCACTGCTAATCTGGCAACATCATCAAGTGTCTTTGCGTGTATGATATCCTTTGTCATGGAATACAACGATCGTGCGTTCTTTTCCCGCATTCGGATACGGGTCGTAAGTATTCCCGTTATTGCCGCAATAACAAAATACGCGATGAACAGCAATGCATCCTGAGGACTTCCGATGGCAAAGGTAAAATGAGGCGGGATAAAGAAATAATTCCAGATCAGTGCGCTGAGCGCGGCCGCAAGAACGACCGGTCCAACGGATAGGGAGAGGGAAAGAAGTGCAACAGCAAAAAGGAGGAACAACGAAACAGCCTGGTAACCGACATGCCCCGCGAACTGATAGGAAACGACTGAAACACCAAGGACCACTCCGGATGATATGATATATTCACGGAGTAAACTCCGTGCGGAAGAGGATATACGGTGATTGTTTTCCATCGCTTAGAAATATACCATTTCATCGAACAAGATTCTTCTCTATTCGACCTGTTTTGTTCAGTGCGTGTGTTCACCGCCGTGGTACTCCAGCACGAAACTCAGCCTCGGAAAATATTTCGGAAGATGGGTCAGACTGAAGATCATCACACCTGTCGACAAACGGTCCAGCCATGACGACGTCGGCCATCCCAAATGGACGATGATCTTCTTGTGTGGAAGTTCGTACTGCAGCGCATAGAGGATCTCTGTGATCGCCTGGAAGAGCGTCTTTCCCTGGTACGCAAATCGGAAATGATTCTCCGAGATCTTCTCCGGAATTCCCTGACGCGGATGGTAGAGACTGATATAGACCGACTCCTGATTGACAATCCGGTGTCCGTGTTCTTTGGGACGACGGAAATAGACGTGCACCGATTCCGCATCTGTCTCACCAAGATGAAAGACCATCTGCATGGGCGAATCGGTCTGCTGGATCTCTTTCTTCTCCGGCGCCCATTTTTCCGCATATTTCAGTCCCACAAATAGGAAGAGTGCCGTAACAGTGGACCACATGATGGTGCCGTACGGTTTATGATATCCCAGATACAGGAAACAGCTCAGCATGATCAAAAAGATGAACAGGGTGCCGATCCGGGACGTATTATACTCCAGCGATTCTTTCGTACCGATCTTGTACCGATAGAGCAGCAGACTTCCCATGTTGATCGTGAAGCTGGCAAGAAGTCCAATAGCGTACATCTCCGCAAGGATCGTTTGATTTCCGCCGGTAAGATAGATGATGAATGTATAGAACATCGCATTGGCAATATGAAGTCTGTATAGCGACTGCCGCCTGTTCGTCTTGATAATCCAATGGAATCCATAATGATGCGCCACACGTTCCATCAATTCGCTGGAGGCAACATAGGCCGTATTCACCGCCATCATCAGTAGCACGCTGGCAAGGATCCCAACGATGTAACCGAACGGTATTCCTCCGACGTGTTTCGCGAACTGTGTGATCAGGTCAGTTTCGTGATGTGAAATATTGATGTTCGACGAAAGGACGACCGCCGCAAGCACAGGCGTGAACAATCCCACAGTCCACGCAAGAAATGTGTACGCTTTCTTGATCTCTTTCCAGGATTTCACCAGACTCGCCGTCTGCACTACGGATTCGATCCCGGAATATGCGAGGATGCAGCTGGAGACACCGACGATCACAAAGAAGTAACCGTTGAACCAGTTCCCCGTCAACAGTGTGCCGCCGATATCGGTAAAACTCTTTCCCATTGTATGCACCGATGCGACATCCGCGTGATACATCCCTGCGAACAGCAGGTTGATAAGGATGATCGCCGCAACGATGAAGATACCGAAGGTGAGCTTCGCATTCTCTTTGATGCCGAGGATATTCAGTCCGGCGATCAGCCAAACAATGCCGACCTCGAACAAGAACTTTGCAAGATCGGACATCGGAAAGAACGACATACCGTTCTCGATGGCGCTCACTGTAGAGAGGCATGCGGTCAGCACATAGTCCACAATGATCGAAGCAACGGCAATGAATGATACGGTCGGACCGAGCACCAGATACGAGAATGAATAGACCCCTCCTCCTCTGATCCCGTTCACCTCAAGGATCTCCGCAATCTCGATCATCCGCAGCGACAGGAACCGGATCAGGATGGATGTGAGTATAAGAAATGCGATCGCATTCAGGCCGATCACGCGGAACGCTTCGCTCGGCGCGTAGAAGATCGACGTCAGTTCATCCATCAGCGTGATGATGCCGATGGAGAGCCACGTCAACCACCATTTTCCGCCGGAGAAATAGGAAAGAAGATCTTTCTTGGTCAGCAAATAGCCGAACGTTCCGATGACAAGAAAATTAAGGAGAAGGGTGATGAAGAACTGCTGCGTTAACATGTGATCACATTTCTTTCAAATTGACAATGTCAATCTGCCGAATGTTCACATAAAGAAAAATAGAACGGATATAAAAGAAGGGGGAGAAAGTGTAAAGAAATTATAAAGATTTGTCTTTTCCATATCAACACCATCCAGATCTTTAAGACCTGGATGGTGTTTAAATGCCTGAAGTTGTCTTAAAGAGAGACGCTAAGAACCACTCCACCGCATAACGGCTGATCTGTCCTCCCGGTCCGTTGAAATTATAATCGAACGCGTGTGTTCCCCAGGGCAGTTCTACGTAGAGATGGGGGATGGAGTTTTCTGTTAATTTTTTTTCCAGCCGTTCGCTCTGCCGGTACCATGTGAGCGGATCTTTCGCTCCGTGAATCAGCAATGTGGGAGGTGTTGCCGATGAAACATAATCATAGGATGATGCATCATCGTAATTTGTCCGAACTTCGGATTGTGATCCGCCGAGATAATTCTGAAGCAGAGTGCGTGAATCCAAAATATCGGACTCAATACTTAAATGCTCATATGCAAAATTCATATCCGCCGGTGCGTAGAATGCGATGCATCCTTTTACCACAGGATCGTTCACGGAATATGCCGTCGCTTCTGCGATCTGTCCTCCGGCGGAACGGCCGTAGAGAGCGAGTTGCGATGGATCTATGCCGAGTCTTGCCGCGTTGGTCTTCAAAAATGAAATCGCCGCAAGCACGTCCTCTTTCTGCGCCGGCCATTTCCATTTCGGTGCAAAACGGTATGAGATGGCGGCAACCGCATATCCGCGTGATGCGAGATACTGATTCATTGTTTCAAATTCATCCGGACTTCCGCTGTCCCATCCGCCTGTGTGGATGACGATGACGCACGGCGATGGTTTTCCGGAAACAGACCGGAAGAACTGCAGATACTGTTCCTCTCCGCCGTTCATCGAATATACTTCACGGACAGGCTCTGTCATGAGAAATGAAGATCCAAGCCAAAGTTCTTTCCACACGAATGGTTTCTCTAAATTTATCCGTTGCTCATTTTTCCCAAATGCACGCTCCAGCCGGTCCGGCAGCGAACGGCTGACGGTGAATGCAGAAAATGAGGGGAACAACAGCAGAGCGACCGTGAGGAGAGAGATCGCCGATGTTATCGCAGCGAGCGGAGTATTGAAGCGGCACAACAACACAAGAAAGAATGGAATCAGAAAGAACCAGTGCCCGTATTCCGTTGCACCGATGGAGACCTTCCAGAGGAACGTGTACCGCAGATCGAAAAAGATGCAGAGCGAAGCGGCAAATACGATAAGAGCAAGAATGAACATTAACACTCCCCGGACTCCCTCCTTTCATTTTTGTAAAAAAAATCTCTTTATAATCCGTTATCATACTGCAGGGACTTCTCTTCCGATTTCTTTTTTGCCTGTGTCCCGAAATGGTATGTGAATCCGAGATACATGATCCGCGAGTCACGGACGGTGACCATCGATTCGCTCAGCCAGGAAGTATTGACACTCATTTTCCTGTTCAGCGTCCGAAATATATCAGAGACAGTGAAGATCATGGAGAGCTGGTCGTTGAACAATTCCTGCCGCACTCCAAGATTCACGACATATGCCGCCGGAATCTCCCCTTGCGGCGTCAGGTGCGATGAGCGGTAATTCGAATTCATCTGCACCATCGTGGATGTCGGAAGCGATATATTCCCGCTGAGAGTAGTGCTCCAGGTAATGGTGGACTTTCTGCTGCTGAATCCCAGATTGGACGCATCGATCTCCTCGGAAAAGACATTCGCGCTGATATTGGTGGAGAATATCTGACCGACAGTGCCGGACATTACCAGTTCAAAACCTTTTGATTGTTCCGATGCAAGATTGGTCTTTGTTGTTAACAGCGTTGAGTCGTTCAATTTTTGGATGACCGAAGTAAATCCATT
>CAIVNT010000469.1 GCA_903907305.1 uncultured Ignavibacteriota bacterium | reverse complement strand
TCAGCATTGCGATAACGCTCCCTGCGAGAACGTCTGTCCGGTGATCGCAACAACGCACAGTCCCGATGGATTGAACCAGATGGCGTACAACCGCTGTGTTGGAACGAAGTATTGTTCCAACAACTGTCCGTATAAGGTCCGCCGTTTCAACTTCTTCGATTTCCGCAACGAGTTCGCGGACGGTCTGCAGTATCAGCAGCCGTTGAACATGATGCACAATCCTGAAGTGACCGTTCGGTCGCGCGGTGTGATGGAAAAATGCACATTCTGCGTCCAGCGAATTATGGAAGGACGTGAAACAGCGATCGAAGAAGGAAAAGAATTCAATGGTACCGGGATCACTGTTGCATGTCAGGATGCATGTCCTGCCGATGCGATTGTCTTCGGGAATATGAACGACAAGAGTTCAGAAATCTACAAGTATCGTCATCATCAGATCGGGTATCATGTGCTGGAAGAGATCAACGTTGCACCGAACGTGACGTATATTGCGAAGCTTCGGAATGTAGAGGGTGTTGCGGAAAAAGGAGTGTAATGGTTGTATGCTGTCCTTTACCGAAAACGTTGTAGTCATGGTGAGCAAGGCGCAGGCTGTAAAAATAATTACATCCTTCGACTCCCTCACCAAACAACGGTTCGGTCGCTCAGGATGACTACTGAGCCTGCGCCGCGTCGAACCATGGTGTAAGGAAAAATGATTTTCATAAAGTACTATCTGGAGTAATGTATAGTGTCATCGACCGCATTAGATTATTCGAAAGAACTTCCCGTCATAGCTGGGACGCCGACCGCGGCCCAGCTGGACGAGACGATCGTAAAACCGATCAACGATTTTCCGCAGCGCACCTGGTTCATCGGTCTGGCTATCACCGGCACGATGTTGATGATCGGTGTGATCAGCTTAAGCTGGCTGTTGTGGAAAGGTGTCGGAATCTGGGGTATCAATCAGCCCGTTGCGTGGGGATTCGACGTTGTGAACTTCGTGTTCTGGGTCGGTATCGGTCACGCCGGGACGCTGATCTCCGCAATCCTTTTTCTGCTCCGTCAGAAATGGCGCACTGGTATCGCGCGGTTTGCCGAAGCGATGACGCTGTTCGCGGTTCTGTGCGCAGTGCAGTTCGTTATCTTTCATACAGGTCGTCCGTGGCTTGCCATGGCATGGTTGTTCCCGTATCCGAACCAGCACGGCGTGTGGGTGAACTTTACTTCACCGCTTGAATGGGACGTGTTCGCAGTCAATACGTATTTCACCGTATCGGCAGTCTTCTGGTATATCGGTCTTATTCCGGACTTTGCAACGATCCGCGACCGCACAACAACGACACTTAAGAAAACGATCTTCTCTATCTTAAGTCTTGGATGGAGATTCTCCAACAGACATTGGCAGCATTACGAACGTGCATATTTGATCATGGCCGGATTCGCAACGCCGCTCGTGCTCTCCGTACATACCATCGTCAGTTTTGACTTTGCCGTTTCGATCATTCCCGGATGGCATACAACGATCTTCCCGCCGTATTTCGTGGCTGGGGCGATCTTCTCCGGCTTTGCAATGGTGCAGAATGTTCTCATCATTACACGTAAAGCATTCAAGTTCGAACATCTTATTACGATTGACACCATCGAGAAGATGAACAAGATCATTCTCGTTACCGGAACAATGGTTGGCTATGCATACATCATGGAATTCTTCATTGCATGGTACAGCGGCAATCCGACGGAACTGTTCGTCTTCATCAATCGCGCAACCGGACCATACTGGTGGGCATACTGGACGATGATGACCTGCAACCTGATCGTACCGCAGCTCTTCTGGTCAAAAAAAATCCGCACATCATTATTGGCATCGTTCATCCTTGCCATCTTCGTGAACATCGGAATGTGGTTCGAACGGTTCGTGATCATCGTAACGTCGCTGAACAGAGATTTCCTCCCCTCCAGCTGGGGTCTGTTCGTACCGACGATGTGGGATTTCGGAATGCTCATCGGAAGTTTCGGATTGTTCTTCACACTGGTATTGTTATTCGTAAAATTCCTTCCTGCTATCGCAATGGCGGAAATTAAAGCAGTCATCCCCGGCGCTCAGCCTTCATATCATGGAAATCATGAGAAGCATGAGAATGGAGCGTCGCATTAATTATGGAAAAGAAACTTTACTCCGTTAACGCAATTTTTACCACTCCCAATGATATTGTCCGCGCAGCAGCCTCAGTGCGGGATGCAGGGTACACGAAGTTCGACGTTCACACACCGTATCCGATCCACGGACTCGACGGTGCGATGGGATTGAAAGAAACGAAACTTGGTTTCGTTACGCTGGCATCCGCTATCATGGGTGCGGCGGGAATGATCTCGTTCGCGTCGTGGGTTGCAACAGTGGACTATCCCCAGGTGATCGGCGGAAAACCGTACTGGTCGTGGCCTGCATT
>CAIVNT010000468.1 GCA_903907305.1 uncultured Ignavibacteriota bacterium | reverse complement strand
GACGGGATTGAAACAGACGAGTATCCTGGAAGAACAGCAATTGGTACGGGTGTTTGGGAAGGGTTCCAAAGAACGACTGGTTCCGATCGGTGAATTTGCACTGAAGTGGATCAATGAATATACGCGGCGGCTCCGCTGTGAATTATCGAACGATAAGAAATCGAATGACGCTGTTTTTCTGAACCATCGCGGCGGACCGATCTCGCGGGTCTCCGTTTGGCAGATCGTCAGTGATTATACACGCAGAGCGGGTATCAAGAAAGAGATCCATCCGCACACGTTCCGTCATTCCTTTGCAACGCATCTGCTCGAAGGCGGAGCGGATCTTCGCTCCGTTCAGGAAATGCTCGGCCATGCGGACATTTCCACCACACAGATCTATACGCATATCGACCGTGAACATCTTAAACAACAGCACCGTCAATTCCATCCGAGAGCATAAGCGCCGTATGAAAAACAAAGCTCCGCGAAACAGGACCATCACGCTTTCGGCCGCTGAACAGAAGGAATATTCTTCACGGCTTCTTACGCTGACCGCGCCGGTGAAAGCAGCATCGGTCATTAACCGCACAGTGCATCAGGATATTGCCGAAGCGGCGAAGTTCCTGCCGAAGCGGTTCGTCGATCTGTTGCTTGTTGATCCTCCGTACAATCTCACCAAAAAATTCAACAAGGATACGTTCCGTGCGACGTCTAACGATGCGTATGCGGAGTGGATGGACGGGTGGCTTTCATCACTGGTGAAGACGCTCAAAACGACCGCCTCTATTTACATTTGCGGCGACTGGCGCTCGTCAGCAGCGATCCAGCAGGCCGCGGAAAAATATTTTATCATCCGTAACCGCATCACCTGGGAACGTGAAAAAGGCCGCGGCGCAAAAGCGAACTGGAAGAATGCCTCGGAAGATATCTGGTTCTGCACCATGTCCGACAAATTCACCTTCAATCTCGACGCAGTAAAATTGAAACGGAAAGTGATCGCTCCGTACACAGAGAACGGCAAGCCGAAGGATTGGAAGCGTTCAGAAGACGGCAATTTTCGTTTGACGCATCCTTCAAATTTGTGGACGGATCTAACGGTTCCATTCTGGTCCATGCCGGAGAATACGGAGCATCCGACTCAAAAACCCGAAAAATTAGCAGCAAAGATCATTCTGGCGGCAACAAAAAAAGGAGATGTGGTGCTCGATCCTTTTCTTGGTTCAGGAACGACCTCCGTTGTCGCAAAAAAGTTAGGGAGAAAGTATGTTGGAATTGAAATTGACGAAAAATTTGCGTCTATTTCAGAGAAGCGGTTGGCTCTTGCTGAAAATGATTCTTCCATCCAGGGTTTTACGGATGGAATTTTCTGGGAACGGAACTCGCGATAAGGAATAGAACCAATATGCTGTAGCTTGTCATTCCGAGTCCCGTTCTTTTGGACGGGGAATCTGGTCGTAGTTCCAAATTTCGCACTTGTCCCTATCGGGACTTCGATCGTCACGTTCGAAGGATAGAGTCTGTGTCAAAAATCTGAACATGCTTCACTGAGCGCCCGCTCGAAGAGTCGAGTCTTCAACCTGACCGACATCAGTCGGGCAGGCAGCGAAGTGTCTATATTAGTTCCAGATTCTTCACTTCGTTCAGAATAACTTGGAAAAAATTTGGTTTTGACAAAGTCTCGACCCCTTTGGTGAACCGATCACTTCCCCGAAAGGATCCTTCGGACGTGACGGATCCAGATGTCACCCCGAGCGGAGACGAGGGGTGACCGATGATGAAGCGAAGGATTAAGAAAATAACACCACTCATATTTTTATTTACTGTTTGTAGGAATCATGACACGAAGAATTCTCTCTCTTGCTGAAGGCCGCTTCAGCCCGCTGAAATCGAAGACTGCGAATGCCGCACTCATCTATACGCCGGGTGATACCGTTGCCATCATCGACAGCACGAAGGTCGGAAAGACAGCGCAAGATGTTCTCGGCTACGGAGGCGATGTCCCCGTTGTTGCGAGTGTGGAAGAAGGATTGAAATTCCAGCCGACACATCTGCTCATCGGTATCGCACCGACCGGCGGACGTCTGCCCGATATCTGGCGGGATTGGATCAAGACGGCGATCAAAAACAAAATGCATATCCTGAGCGGACTGCATACGATCCTATCGGATGATGAGGAGTTTGCTTCGCTTGCAGCAGCAAACGGCATTACCATTACCGACTGGAGAAAGATCCCGCTCGAATACGAGGTCGTCTCCAAAGGAAATTACCGCACACGAAAAGCAAAGACCATCCTCACCGTCGGGGCGGACTGCAACATCGGCAAGATGACAACGATGCTGCAGGTGTATAACGAATTTCTGAAACGCGGATTGAAAAGCGACTTCATCGGCACGGGACAGACCGGCATTATGATCTCGGGGAAAGGGATCGCCGTTGATGCGATCATAAGTGATTACATCGCCGGCTGTATCGAGAAATGCATCGATGCATCGAATGCGGAGGGTTACGATTATATATTTGTGGAAGGACAGGGTGCGCTCACGCATCAGGGATATAGCGGCGTCACGTTCGGACTGATACACGGAACGATGCCGGATGCGATGATTATGTGTGTGCAGCCGACCCGCACGCACGACGATTACGGCCTGCCGATCCCGGACCTGAAGGAACTGATCGAACTGCACGAATCGGTGATCAAATTCTTCCATCCAACGAAAGTGATCGGCATCGGCATCAACTCCATCGGACTGACGGACGATCAAAGTATTGCTGAAGCGAAACGGCTTGAGGATCTGACAGGCCTTCCCGCGATCGACACGTTCCGTTTCGGCGGCGCGAAACTGGCGGATGCACTATCCAATTATTTGAAATAACGGATGAGATATTCAGCGCTCCTACTACTACTGCTGTTATTGGTAAGCTCTTCCTGCCAAAAGAAAAAAGGGGACGAACCGAACGTTCAGCGTGAAGAACGGTACGTTCCGCCTGCAACCGAAGAGGAGATCGATGTATCACAGACGTATTTGTCGCCTTCTGACGGATTCAGCGATCGCGCTGCATTTGCTGCTGCCAGTTTCGAAAAGAAAGAACTTAAATACCGCGGTGCACGGAATATTTTCTATCTAATCTCCCAGCCAAAAAATTCCTCGGTGACTCTCGTTGTGGAATATCTCTCCGGCCGTTTCGCAAACGGGGATTCTGTCTCTACGGCGACGCGCCTGCTGTTCTATTCAGAGAATGTGCTTGTGTACCGCAAGGCGTTTCAAATCCAATTCACCGGTCCGACAAACTTCTCTTCAGTCCGGAAATTCGATCACACTCTGATGAATATCACCGGCGCCCGCTCCATTCTGTTCTATTGGAATGAGAACGTTTCAGAGGACGGAAGCAGCGAAAAGGAATATTCCGCCGTCGCCGTCGATAAAGAAGGGATCACGAATGAACTCAGCGGAGACATCTCGCGCATCGGCGGGAATATAGGAACGGTCCGTTTCCTGAATGAGAACCGTCTGAAAGCAAAGATCGCCCCGAATCACCGGTATCCCAATCTCGCAGTAGAGATATTCTATACCATCGACTGGCAGACCTATGCGGCGGATATGGAAATCCCTGTTGATACTATGTTCACCGTTTCCGAACAGCCGTCGCATTTCTTCAGCAGCAAAATAAAATTGTTCGCTCAGCCTGAGAAGAATGCATCTTTCCGCGAAACGAATTTCCGGCGGCTGACACAAGCACAGATGGAGCGCGTATTCATTCCTTCGCTGTTCGACACCAACAGCATCAGCCGCGATCATCTCTTCATCAGGTTCGGTAAAACCGCCTCAGGCTGGATCGACTACGAAACAATGAAGTTCGAGGAGATCATTTCCGAGAATTAAAAGTATAACGATTGCCGCTCGCAAAGTCGCTAAAAAATTAATTAGTGGAAACTTTCGAGAGATCTTCAATCGATGTCATTCCCCAGTCACAAAGTGTTGGCTTAGAGAAAGGGGGCACCTTCTGACGATTCCCGACTATTTTTTTACCTTCGGGACGAGGAATCTGAATAAATATCAGGATTTCTCAAATCGCTTCGGAAATGATCTCGCAAGCTCGTTCATTAGAATGTATGAACACTAATTTTTCAGAAGTCTCTAATGACGATTTATCCACTCTTTGCGGGCTTTGCATCTTTGTGAGATGAATTTTTCAGATGGTTCTATTTTTATATTTCCACATGATAATCCTGCTAAATTCTTTCAATTTAACAGGATTTTTTTTATCATTACTAAAGAAACATACGGTAATTCTTCCCAAACCCGAGCACTCGTCGGGTTTATTGTTCTAAAGACTAAAATAGAGTTGAGACAATGATCGTCATGAAGTTCGGCGGCACTTCGGTGGAAGATGCCAAAGCAATTAAAAATTTAACAGAGATCGTCAAAAAAGAACTCCCCCGAAAACCGATCGTGATCGTTTCCGCCTGTTCGGGAATCACCAATCAATTACTGCTGACGGCAAATCTTGCTTCGCACGGAAAAAAAGAGGAGGCATTGAACGCTGTCGCTTCCATCGAATCCCGCCACAAAAAGATCGCGAAAGATCTCTTTGACGGTGACCTGCAGCGCTTTCTGAACAAGCAGCTATCCATCATCGCAGAAGAACTCGCTGCCTTGGTGAACGGTGTAGTAGTGCTTGGAGAATTGACGAACCGTTCGCTGGATACATTCGCGGCCTACGGTGAACGGATGTCCTCACTCATCATCCATCATTATTTTGAAACACAGAAGATGAAATCGTTCTGGGTGGATGCACGGTCGTTCATGATCACAGACGAGCAGTTCACCAAAGCAGTGCCTCAGTTCGATCTGACCGAAAGGAAACTCCGTGAGATCATCCAGCCGAAAGTGAATAACGGATATGTGGTGATCTCGCAAGGATTCATCGGCTCCACCCCTGCCGGCATTACGACCACGATCGGTCGCGGCGGTTCGGATTATTCCGCTGCGATCATCGGCGCTTTACTGGATGCGGAAGATATCCAGATCTGGACCGATGTGGACGGTATCCTGACGAGTGATCCGACGGTAGTGAAAGATGCGAAGAAGATCAAAGTAATGTCCTTTAATGAGGCGGCGGAACTGGCGTATTTCGGTGCTCGCGTGCTGCATCCGGAGACGATTCTTCCTGCTGTGAGAAAGAGTATACCCGTACGCGTGCTGAATTCAAAGAATCCGGGCTCATCGGGAACGCTGATCGTATCCAAGCCGAAGACGGATAAACGCTGTATCGTGAAATCCATCGCATATAAAGAGGGGATCACGCTGGTCAGCATTGTGTCGACACGGATGTTCCTGGCAACAGGTTTTCTTGAAAATGTGTTCGATGTCTTTCATAAATATGAGACGGTCGTTCATACAGTGGCAACCTCTGAAGTAAGCGTTACGGCGACCATCGATAATACGAAGAATCTTCAGCATATCATGCGCGAATTGAAGCAGTTCGCCACCGTATCGGTGACCGATAAAAAAGCGATCGTTTGTATTGTCGGCGATAATCTTCGCAACAGTCCCGGTCTTGCCGTAAAGATGCTCACACCGATCTCGGATGTGAATATCAATATGATCTCGCAGGGTGCGTCGGAGATCAATCTTAGCTTTGTGGTGGATGAGGAATGCGTGGATGAAGTGGTCATTAAGCTGCATAAAGAACTGTTCTCCAACGCCGGTAATTTTCCGGAAATTTTTGAGTAGGAGCAGGAATTAGGTGTTAGGCACTATGCATTAGCCGGTTTTGCATTCGACTGTGATGGTCTCCTAATTCCTAACACCTATTACCTAAGACCTGTTTTTAACTATGAATTCCTTTCACTATATCGACAACATCCTCCACTGCGAAGAGACTCCTGTTCAGGAGATCGTCGAAGAATTTGGATCGCCGCTCTATCTTTACAGCAAGAATCAGCTGCTCGATAATTATCGTTCCATCGACGGAGCATTTGAGGGGACCGATCATACGACATGCTATGCGCTGAAAGCGAATTCCAATCTTGAATTGCTGAAGATCCTTCAGAAAGAGGGAGCGGGGGCGGATGCTGTTTCTGCGGGCGAGATCAATTTTGCGCTGAGAGCAGGATTTCATCCTTCGAAGATCACATTCGCCGGTGTCGGTAAGCAGGATGCGGAGATCGCGTTTGCGTTGAAGCATGATATTTTTTCCTTTAATATTGAATCGATCGAAGAACTCGCCGTGATTAACGATATCGCAGGGAAGATGAATACGAAAGCGCGGATCGCCCTTCGTATCAACCCGGATATCGATGCTGCGACGCATCCATACATTTCCACCGGGCTCAAGACGAATAAATTCGGGATCGACATTAATGTTGCGGTGGAAACATTCAAATACGCTGCATCACTTCCGAATCTTCAAGTGGACGGCATCCACACGCATATCGGTTCGCAGATCATGAAACTCGATCCGTTCGTTCAAACTGCGCAGCGGGTGGTGGATATGGTGAAGGAACTGCGGACACTCGGCATCAACATTCAGCATATCGATTTCGGCGGCGGATACGGAGTTACGTACAAAAATGCGATCAAACATCCCTTCCTTCCTCTGGAAGATGCAACAAGCGCTGATGAAACACCCGGAAACAATGCCTTTATCACATCGGTTTTGCCGATCCTGAAACAGGTGGATTGTAAGATCGTCATCGAACCGGGACGTTCCATTGTGGCGAACACCGGAATGCTGATCACAAAAGTTCTCTATCGTAAGGACAATGGGGTAAAAAAATTCGTCATCGTTGATGCCGGAATGAACGACCTCATCCGGCCGAGTCTCTATCATGCGTACCATCAGATCGTTCCGCTTACGGTAAAAGAAGGCGAACGCGAACATGTGGACGTTGTCGGACCTGTCTGCGAATCGGGAGATTTCTTTGCGCGTGAACGGGCAATGCCGTTTGTCCAGCGGGGAGATTATCTTGCAATCCTCACCGCAGGCGCATACGGTTTCTCGGTCTCTTCGCACTATAATGCTCGTCCGAGCGTTGCCGAAGTACTGGTGAACGGTGATAAAGTGCGGGTAATCAGGGAGCGAGAGAAGATCGAGGAACTAAAATAGAAAATTCCAAAAAACAAATTACAAATTACAAACTCATTAGCGTGTCATGCGGTAAAGTTTGGAGTTTGATTCTTGGGATTTGCAATTTGATCAATTAATAATAAGGCTGAGAAAATGAAACTCTATGATGTTATCGTCGCCGGTGCAACCGGTATGGTCGGAAGAAAAATGATCCAGGTGCTGGAGGAGCGGAATTTTCCGGTAGGAAAACTGATCCCTCTTGCATCAAAACGTTCGGTTGGAATGGAAATTCCCTACAAGGGGAAATCGTATCGTGTGGAAGAATTGACGCACGAAGCACTCTCCCGCAAAGATATCGAGATCGCCCTTTTCTCCGCCGGCGGTTCCACTAGCCGTGAATTCGCTCCGACCGCTGCCAAACACGGGATACTCGTGATCGACAACAGCAGTGCGTGGCGCATGGAAAAAGAGGTGCCCCTCGTTGTACCCGAAGTGAACCGGAAGGATATCTTCAAACACAAGGGGATCATCGCCAACCCGAACTGCTCCACCATCCAGATGGTCGTTGTTCTGAAACCGCTCCATGATAAATACAAGATCAAGCGGGTCATCGTTTCGACGTATCAGTCCGTCACCGGCGCGGGACAAAAAGGATACGATCAATTGATGAAGGAGTGGAACAAAGAACCGGTGGTGAATGGAAAATTCCCATACCAGATCTCCTTCAATCTTATTCCGCACATCGATGAATTTTTTGAGAACGGATATACCCGCGAAGAATATAAGATGATGCAGGAAACACAGAAGATCATGGGGGATGAATCCATCGCAGTTTCAGCAACATGCGTGCGTGTTCCTGTCGTCGGGGGTCACAGTGAATCAGTGAACATCGAATTCGAGAGACCGTTCGACATCGACGAAGTGCGCAGTCTGCTTGCCAAAGCACCCGGAGTCGTCCTGCAGGATAAACCGATGGAGAAATATTATCCCATGCCGATCAATGCGTATGATAAGGATGAGACATTCGTCGGCCGTATCCGCCGTGATGAAACGGTGAAGAGCGGATTGAATCTCTGGATCGTTTCGGACAACATCCGCAAGGGTGCCGCAACGAACGCTGTACAGATCGCCGAAGAGTGGATCAAAGGAAAGTAGGTTCCATCCTGTTCCGAAACGATGGTGATGGAAGGGGCCAACTGAAATCCGGCTTCAAGGATCCAGTATCTTTTTGCAGATATCCGGTGCATTGCATCCAGCATCCAGTGTCCCCGCATCGACAATCAACTAATTTTTTTCATAGGAGCTCCTTATGAATGATTTCTTCACCCGCAGAGATTTTCTTACAGGAGTATCCGCATCCGCATTGACGGCAGTTTATCCGCCCGAATTTCTTTCCTTTCTCGAAGCCCAATCTCGGAACACAAAACCGCTTCCGCTCATTAAGCCTGCCGCTCTGATGCCGGGAGATACTGTCGGTCTTGTGATGCCGGCTACCGCCATCGATACTCCGGAATGGATCAATATCTCGAAAGAGATCGCAGAATCTCTCGGATATAAAGTAGTGATGGGAAAGAATGTGAAGAAAGTATACGGATATCTTGCCGGTACGGATAAGGAACGAGCGGATGATATCAACGAAATGTTCAGCCGCTCGGATGTGAAAGCTGTCCTTCCGATCCAGGGAGGATGGGGTAGTATGCGTATTCTTCCATACCTCGATTTCGAACTGATACGGAAGAACCCGAAAGTATTCGTCGGGTTCAGCGATATCACAACGCTGCTGCTGGCGTTCTATAAATTCTCAGGACTTGTTACCTTTCACGGACCGAATATCCAGATCG
>CAIVNT010000467.1 GCA_903907305.1 uncultured Ignavibacteriota bacterium | reverse complement strand
TCAATGAACTGATTCAAGGCTCCGGATCCGCCTCCTACAAGTAGTGTCCCACGCGCCAATAATGGGAAAATGAGTAACTGAGACTCATTCGGCAATTGAATTGCAAGGTACGCCGAGCTGAGTGATGTAAAAACGGAGAGTAAGGTCAATTCCGGTTTCATCAGAAGCCAAAGATCTCTGCTGAATTGAGCGAGTGTCCTTTCCATTCTCGGTTCATCGGAGGTCATCAATGTTTTCTCTCCTCTATCCATCATCGTTTATCCTGATTTCTGTTAACCCACCGCATACGTGCGATGCGAACGGCAGTAATCACTGTTGTAACAAGCACCAATGCCCCGATAACAACATGCAGTGATGTTATGATCACTTCCTTTCTGGTTAAGACAGTGAGTATCCCAAGAGTGAATTGAATTCCGACTAATATCCAAAGGATCAATCCACTTTTTTTCAAGACAGCGGAAGAACTTTTTGTTGTGCGAAGGAGGTAACTAAGATAGCTCACCGCTCCGACGACCATCAATGCCCAATATCGGTGAAGCAGATGCAACACTATCTGATATGATTCGACAGGTTTATCACCTCCCCATTTCAATCCAAGATCGATCAAATGTTGATTATACAAGCGTATATCTTCCGGAGAGAGAGCTGGAAATATCTGTCCAAACGCCAACGGAAAATCCGGAATGGAAAGACCTGAATATGTATGACGAAGAATTGCGCCAAAGGCCAATTGCATAAAGACAAAAACAGCTGCGGCAATTGATATCATTTGCAGTGCCGAATTCTCCTCCGCAACAATGAATTCACGTTCTTCTTTCCACCATTTTGAAGTAACAAGCGCAATCGTTGAAACGGCACAAAAGAATGTCTGCGCAAGCATGCCGTGGGAAACTGAGATTGCCGTTGGAAGGAGATACAATACGGTCAATCCGCCAAGGATTCCCTGAAGGATCACTGCACCCAATGCGTAGAAGGTCAGCCATTTCACCCACTTTCGCTCCTCTTTCATTGCAACCCATACAGTAAGTATGACAGTAAGAAATCCTACGAGTGAAGCGAACAATCGATGTCCATGTTCATATTTGATACCGCCAACCCATTGATCGATCGGGAAGGTGAACATGTTTTGTCCGTATGTTGTGGGCCAATCCGGTACGGATAATCCCGAACCGGTACTTGTGACAAGACCCCCCACAAAGATGAGTAGAAATGTAGATGACGCTGTCAGCAATGCGAATCTATGTAACGCACGGTTATACATTCATTATTCTCATTCGTTGTCTAAAGAAGAAATATACGTTTTTTTCACAGCGAATAACAGACAAACCTTGCATCACCATCTACTAATCAGTAAATTTAGCTTCAGTTTTTATAAAGATAACTTTAAGGAGTAACAATGAAGCGCTTCGTTCTGTTCCTATGTTCCTCGATGTTGTTGTTTGCACAAAGTGAACGTCACTTTAGTGCAGTCCGTCAGATCACCAACGGCGGATCCAATGCCGAGGCATATTTCTCTCCGGACGGCAAACAATTGATCTACCAGGCAACTAAAGATAAATATCTTTGTGACCAGATCTTTACCATGAATGTTGACGGTTCTGGTAATAAACTTGTCAGCACAGGAGAAGGAAGGACAACGTGCGGTTATTTTTTCCCTGATGGTCGAATTCTTTATGCATCCACGCATGATGATGATTCCGATTGCCCCCCGACTCCGGATCGTTCCAAAGGATATGTGTGGGGTGTATTCAATGCATACGATATTTATGTTGCAAACGCGGATGGCTCCAAACCCAAAAAACTTGCCGCAAGCAAAGGATATGATGCTGAGGCAACCGTTTCAGCGGATGGAAAACAGGTTGTGTTCACTTCCTCCCGCGACGGCGATCTTGAGTTGTATGTCATGAATTCAGACGGCACGAACGTCCGCCGCTTGACCAATGATAAGGGATATGACGGCGGTGCATTCTTTTCACCGGACGGAAAGACCATCATCTATCGCGCTCATCATCCCGTTGATCCGAAAGATCAATTGGAAGGCGAACAGCTTTTAAAAGAAGAACTTGTAAAACCAATTTCCATGGAATTATTCCTGATCAACACAGATGGAACAGGAAAACGTCAATTGACCCATAACGGTGCCGCTAACTTTGCTCCGTTCTTTACTCCTGACGGTAAAAGGATCATCTTTGCCAGCAATGTGAACGATCCGACAGGGTATGATTTTGATCTGTATCTCATCGGCATCGATGGAAAAAATCTTGAGCAGGTGACCTTCTCGAAAGGGTTCGACGGTTTTCCGATGTTCAGCCCTGACGGAAAGAAACTTGTCTTTGTTTCGAGTAGAAATGCAACGACCCGCCATGAATTCAATATTTTCATTGCGGACTGGAACGATGATCCGACCTTGGTGAATTTAACGAACCACATCAATCTTTTGGCATCGGATGGTCTTGAAGGACGCGAAACAGGTGAAAAAGGAAATGACCTTGCAGCACAATATATTGCTGAACAATTCAAATCTATCGGACTCCTCCCTGCCGGCGACAACGGAACATACTTCCAGCAGTTCGAAGTGGTGAAAGGACTTGAAGTTGGTGCGGCAAATATGCTCTCCTCTTCAATTGGTAAAAAGAAACCTTCAGTCTATAGTGTCAACAAAGATTTCATTCCTGTTGGATTCTCTGCTAATTCATCGGCAATCGGGAAAGCGGTTTTTGTTGGTTATGGAATGACTGCCGATTCCACGTATGATGATTATAAAGGGATTGATGTAAAAGATAAAGTGGTGATCGCGCTTCGGTATGCTCCAGACGGCGACAATCCTCATTCAAAATTCTCCAAAAAAATACCACTGAGGTATAAAGCGATGCTTGCGCGTGAAAGAGGTGCAAAAGCATTGCTGCTCGTTACAGCTACTGCAGATGATTCATCCGATATGCTCATGAAATTGAAATATGATAACTCGTTTGGCGACGCCGGAATATCCGTATTCTCTGTCACGCGCAATTTTGTGAATGAATTATTGAAACAGAACAAACTCAATATCGATTCCCTGCGAAGCAAGATCGTTCGGACAAATGCTCCTGCATCAGTGGAGATCAAAAATATTACACTGTCATTATCATCCGAGATCATCCAGATCAAAAAGAAAACGCAGAATGTTGCTGGGTTATTGAAAGTGAACGACAACGGCGAACATCTTGTGCTCGGTGCACAT
>CAIVNT010000466.1 GCA_903907305.1 uncultured Ignavibacteriota bacterium | reverse complement strand
GAGCGTTCGCATCGATCGTTCGGAAAATATCAAATTTGATATCCCGATTCTCCGTTGCCGCTTCTATGATGATGTCGGTATTCTTCACCGCGTCGGACAATACAATAGAAGTCTTGATGTTTGCAAGAGTCGTATTCTTTTGTTCTTCGGTGAGTGTCCCTTTCTTCACCTGACGGTCAAGATTGGAAGAAATCATTTTAATTCCTTTGTCGAGGAATTCCTGTTTGATATCATTCAGCGTCACGGAAAATCCGTATTGCGCAAACACATGCGCAATACCGTTTCCCATGGTGCCGGATCCGATGACAGTGACGTTCTTGATGCTCATAGAGTTCTGATAGATTTAGAGAAGTTCAACAATGAGTCCGCTTGCTTCACCGCCGCCGATGCAGATGGCTGCCATCCCGCGTTTCAGATTGCGTTGTTTCAACGCATGAAGCAGTGAAACAGTGATCCTCGCACCGCTTGCACCGATGGGATGGCCCAATGCAACGGCACCGCCGTTCACGTTTACTTTGTTCACATCTATACCAGCGATCTTATTGACGGCGAGAGTCACGACAGCAAATGCTTCATTGATCTCAAAGAGATCGATATCAGCAACAGTTAAGTTCGCTTTCTTTAATACTTTTGGAATGACATCTGCAGGAGCCGTGGTGAACCAATTCGGATCCTTGGCGGATGACCCCGAAGCAATGATCCTTGCGACCGGCTTCAATCCTAATTCTTTTGCTTTGTCGGCGGACATCAACACCAACGCCGCTGCGCCGTCATTGATCTTTGATGAATTTGCAGCTGTGACGGTTCCGTCCTTTTGAAAGGCAGGGCGAAGTGTAGGGATTTTGTCGAAATTTGTTTTGAACGGTTCTTCGTCTACATCAACAAAAGTGATCTCACCTTTTTTCCCGACGATCGGAACTTTCACAATCTCATCTTTGAACCGACCGGAGGTGATCGATTCCTGCGCACGTTTATAACTGAGAATTGCAAACTCGTCCTGCGCTTCCCGGGGTACGCTACATTCTTTCGAGCACTGCTCTGCAAAATTCCCCATCGGAACTCCCTGATAGATATCCTGAAGTCCGTCGCGCATCAATGAGTCCTGCAGTTCTCCATTTCCATAACGATATCCATACCGTGCCTGAGGAACGAGATACGGCGCGTTGGACATGCTTTCCATTCCTCCGGCAACGATCACTTCCGAATCTCCCAAAGCGATGGATTGCGATGCAAGCATGATCGCCTTCAATCCCGAACCGCAAACTTTATTAACGGTGAAAGTTTCAACAGACGTCGGAAGTCCTGCATAGATCGCCGCTTGTCTCGCAGGAGCCTGACCGACACCTGCTTGGACGACATTGCCCATGATCACTTCGTTGACAGATTCTTTGGAGATGTTTGCACGTTTGATGGCTTCTTCGATGACAATTGCGCCGAGTTTTGGAGCGGGAAGTGAACTTAAAGTACCGCCAAACGACCCGATGGGAGTCCTGCAGGCACTGACAATAACGACTTCTTTCATTTTCAATATTCTTTCATTTAGTTCATAAAGGTACACGGAAATTGCTGAAGTTCCAAAATAAAAAAGCCGTCTTAACGACGGCTTGTAATGCTAACTGTTCATTGATTTCAGGAACTCTTTGTTCGATTTCGTTCCTTTCAACCGTTCCAAGAGAAACTCCATCGCTTCTACCGGATTGAAGTCGCTCATGAATTTTCTAAGGATCCAGATGCGGTTCAGCTCATCCGGTTCCAACAGGATCTCTTCGCGGCGCGTTCCGGACCGGTTAACATCGATTGCCGGAAAAATTCGGCGGTCGGCTAGTTTTCGGTCGAGCACAAGCTCGCTGTTTCCTGTTCCTTTGAATTCTTCGAAAATGACCTCATCCATTCGGCTGCCGGTTTCGACCAACGCCGTTGCAATGATCGTAAGACTTCCGCCCTCTTCAATATTGCGTGCAGCACCAAAGAAGCGTTTGGGACGATGCAGGGCCATCGCATCGACACCGCCGGAAAGGATCTTACCGGAATGCGGAGTAACAGTGTTATGAGCACGGGCAAGGCGTGTGATACTATCAAGAAGGATAACGACATCGTGCTTTGCTTCAACAAGACGTTTCGCTTTTTCGATCACCATATCGGCGACCTGAACGTGACGTTCCGGCGGTTCGTCGAATGTGGATGCAACGACCTCGGCACTCACACTGCGTTCCATGTCCGTCACTTCTTCAGGACGTTCGTCGATGAGCAGCATCAATAATTTCACTTCCGGATGATTCCGCGCGATACTGTTCGCGATCTTCTGCAGCATGATTGTCTTACCGGCTTTCGGCGGTGACACGATCATTCCACGTTGACCTTTACCGATAGGCGAGAGCATATCCAAAACGCGCATTGCATATTCACCGGGTGCGGTTTCCAGTTTCAGACGTTCATCGGGATATAATGGCGTAAGGTTATCAAAGAGGATGCGTTCACGGATCTTCTCCGGTTCATCTTCATTGACTGCTTCCACCCTCAGCAGAGCAAAGAAACGTTCACCGTCTTTCGGAGGGCGCACCTGGCCGCTGACTGTGTCTCCTGTACGAAGCGCAAATTTTTTGATCTGGGAAGGTGAGACGTAGATATCGTCCGGTGACGGAAGATAATTATAGTCTACAGACCGAAGGAAACCATATCCGTCCGGCAGAACCTCCAGCACCCCTTTGCTGAATGTTTGTCCATCCTTTTGGCTTTGCGCTTCAAGAATTTTGAAGATGAGTTCCTGTTTACGAAGATCACTGTATCCGGAAAGACCGAGGTCGCGTGCGATTTTATTGAGGTCGGAGATCTTTTTGGACTTAAGTTCAGAAATGTCCATAGGCATATGCGGAGGCTACTCCCTTAGAAGTGAGATATTAGATAAATGAAGAATACGAAAATGCGAGACAACTGTTAGTTAGCGTTGGAGTTAGTATGAAATAGGTTGAGACGATAGCGTGTGAGTGGATGAACGATAAGGAATGTGCTTTGTTTCTGTCATTAAATTATAGGAAAACAACTTTATTGTCAAGACTTTTTTTCCAAGAGCGGTATCGCTTCCCCGATCAGATAGTGTGAACCGGAGATAACAAGTAATCCTTTTGAACCGGCATTCTTCTTCCCGATTCTGATGGACGATGCAACATCTTTGGCCAGGAAAGAACGTATTCCCAATTTTTTACACTCTTTATGCAATATCTCTGCGTTCAATGCTCTTTCCTCTGCGGGTTGGGTTGTTATCACAATCGGCCGAAGATCCTTTAACTGCCGCAGGATCGAACGGTAATCTTTATCTTTCATCACAGCAACGATAATGACAATTCTCTGACGTTTTCTTCTCTTCAGTTCAGCAACAAGTGTTTTTATCCCGTCCGGATTGTGCGCTGCGTCCAAAAGGATTTCCGGTCTGCCGTGGATCAATTCCTGTCGCGCTCTCAATCCGCTGAGTTCATTCGTCAGCGAAAGTCCCTGATGAATAGCGCGATCGCCGACAACAAAATGCGAACTGACGATATTAATTGCAGCAACCGCTGTTTTCGCATTCATACGCTGGTGCCGGCCTTCCAATTGAATGCGCACATTCTTTGGAAGGGAGATTTTTGATGCTTCCATCAACGGAGAGAATCTTTTTTGTGCAGTTAAACGAATCACATGTTTTGGCGGTGTGCTCATCTTTCCGATCACAACAGGAATTCGTCTTTTAATGATACCTGCTTTTTCTGCTGCTATCGAAGTAAGCGAATTGCCCAATTGCTCGGTGTGATCTTTTCCAATAGTCGTAATGACTGAGACCATCGGTTGAACAACGTTCGTTGCATCAAGTCTGCCGCCGAGTCCGGTTTCAATCACTGCAATGTCAACACGCTGATCCGCAAAATATTTCAATGCGATCGCCGTTGTTGATTCGAAAAATGTGGCGTTGATCTTTTCAATTTCCTGTTTGAAATACTGCGTATATTCGGAAAGCTCCTTATCGGAGATCATTTTTCCGTTGATGCGGATCCGTTCGTTGAACCGAACGAGATGCGGTGAGGTGTACAGGCCTACTGAATATCCGGCAGCGGTGAGGATCGACGCGATCATTGAACTTGTCGAACCCTTTCCGTTCGTTCCTGCAACATGAACGGTACATAGCTGACGATGAGGGTCACCGGCAAAACTTAAGAGTTGACGGATATTTCGAAGTCCGAATTTCATTCCGAACTTGTGGAGTGAATACAGGAATGTAATGGCGGAGGTCATTTGATTATTTATAACCACGAGTCAACAACAGAGATCGTTTTGTTCGTCTGCAATGTTTTGATGATTTCGCCGACATTTGAGAGCCCGCTCTTCTCGCAAAAGGTCTTTACTCCTTCTGCTACGGTCACTCCGGTCGAAGGATTGATGAAGTTGGCAGTACCAATTTGAATGAGTGAAGCCCCAACCATGAAAAATTCAACAGCATCTTCCCATCCAACAATTCCGCCGAGTCCGATGACAGGAATCTTTACCGCGTTTACAGTCTCGTACACTTTCGCCAATGCTACCGGTTTGATCGCCGGACCTGAAAGTCCGCCGGTGGTCGTTGCTATTTTCGGGATTCTTTTATGGATATTCACTGCCATGCCGATGACGGTATTGATCGCAGAAACAGCATCTGCACCTTCTGCTTCACACGCGCGCGCAAATTCAGAGATATGTGTTACGTTGGGTGTCAGTTTAATGATAAGTGGTTTATTCGTACGCTTCCGTAATTCTCGTGTAATAAGCGATACAAGTTTAGGATCGGTTCCGAAACTGAGTCCACCCTCTTTTACATTCGGACAGGAAACATTGATCTCGAATCCATGAACACCCGGCTCTGCATCCAAAAGTTCAAGAACAGCACAGTACTCATCCACGCTGCTCGCAGCGATATTCGCGATGATCGTTGTATCATATTTCTTAAGAACAGGGAGTTTCTCATCGATGAATTTATGAACACCGATATTCGCCAGACCGATAGAGTTGAGCATTCCGCTGGCTGTTTCAGTGATCCTCGGATTCGGATTTCCATCGCGGGGTTTCATGGAAAGGGATTTTGTGATGACACCGCCAAGAAGTGAAATATCGACCAGTTCCGGTACTTCATCTCCGTAACCAAATGTGCCGGATGCAACGAGGACTCGGTTTTTAAATTCTACATTCCGAAGGGTAAACGATTCGATGATCATAGTTTCACCGTTTGAGCTTCGAAGATCGTTCCTTCTTTGCACACCAGACGGTATTTCTTTTCGCCGCCGATCATTTCGATATTGCAACCCTGGCAGAGACCGATGCCGCAGGCCATATCACATTCCAATGATGCGTAACACGGTGAGCCGATCTCCTTCGCATAATCGGCAACGACCTTCATCATCCGCGTCGGTCCGCATAAAAAAAATCTTGTTCTTCCATAATCATTCTTTGAAAAATCCTCTTTGATCAGATCAAGAACAGTCCCTTTGAATACCAAACTTCCATCATCCGTTGCAATTCTGGTATTCATCAATCCTTTTTCAATGACAAGATCTTTGTGTCTGCCGCCAAGGAACGTTACATGTTTTTTCTCTACGGGATATCTTTTTGTGAAGAATGGAAACGGTGCGATACCGATGCCGCCTCCGACAAAGACCGCAGTATCGTAGGAATCATCCACAAATGAGAGGAAATCATTCCCGCACGGTCCTACAACATCGATCGTATCCCCTTTTCTCTTTCGGGCAAGGACTTTCGTTCCTGTTCCGATCACATTGAACACGATCGAGACCTTGTTCCCATCCACATTAAATATGCTGAATGGACGGCGCAGAAGCGGAAAATTATCTCCCACCCTGATATTGACGAATTGGCCCGGCTTTGCCACGGACGAGAGATGGTCGGAGATGAAGGTCAATTCCAATATCTCATTGGTAAGACTTTCGAACGAATGGATTGTAACAATTTCCTGTTTCATAATTT
>CAIVNT010000465.1 GCA_903907305.1 uncultured Ignavibacteriota bacterium | reverse complement strand
GGAAAATCGACCTCCTTTTATATGATCGTCGGTATGATCCGGCCGAATGAAGGGAAAGTGTTCCTCGATGAGAAAGATATCACCAAACTGCCGATGTATAAACGTGCACGGGCCGGTGTCGGATATCTGACTCAGGAAGCGTCTGTGTTCAGGACGATGAGTGTGCGTGATAATATCCTTTCAGTCCTTCAGATGACGAAATTCACGAAGAAAGAACAGACTGAACGGACTGACAAATTGCTGGAAGAGTTCAGTCTTACCCATATTGCAAAGAGCAAAGGATTCATGCTCTCCGGCGGTGAACGACGAAGGACGGAGATCGCGCGTGCCATGGCGACCGACCCTAAATTCATTCTTCTGGATGAACCGTTCGCCGGTATCGATCCGATCGCCGTGGAAGATATTATGGAGATCGTGAAGCAGCTGAAATACCGGAACATCGGTGTGCTCATAACGGACCATAATGTTCATGAAACGCTCACTATCACCGACCGTTCTTATCTGCTGTTTGAAGGAAAGATCCTGAAGGCAGGGAATGCAGAAGAGCTGGCGAACGATCCCGAAGCACGTCGTTTGTATCTGGGCGAAGGATTCAAATTAGACCGCTACGAATAATTACTTTATTAAAGGAAATATAATGGTTGTTGTTGTTCAACAGAATGCTACGGAAAAAGAGATCGAAGGAATCATTAAGATCCTTCACGATTTCGGTTTTGACGTCCATCGTTCCACCGGTGTGAATCAAACGGTGCTTGGTGCGATCGGCGTCAAGCCGGATTTTGATACACGTCAGGTGGAAGTGCTGCCCGGAGTTGCGCATGCGTATAGGATCACTGAGCCGTATAAACTTGCAAGCCGCTCGTTCAAACAAGAAAGAACCGTGATCAAGTTCAAGAATTGTGAGATCGGCGGAGATGCCATCGTCGTGATGGCAGGTCCATGTTCCGTGGAGAGTGAACAGCAGATCTTTACTGTTGCCGAATGTGTTGCAAAGGCAGGAGCAAAATTCCTCCGTGGAGGAGCGTTCAAACCGCGTTCATCGCCGTATGCCTTCCAGGGTATGGGAGAAGAAGGATTGAAATTGATGCGCAGGGCGGCAGATGAGTTCGGCCTGCTTGTTATTACAGAGGCAATGGACGGTACACAGTTGGAATTGATCGAAAAATATTCCGATATCATTCAGGTCGGTGCGCGCAATATGCAGAACTACAATTTCCTCCGCGAGCTTGGAAAATCGACTGTGCCGGTCATGCTGAAACGAGGACTCTCCGCTACATTCGAAGAGTGGCTGATGTCAGCAGAGTATATCCTATCCGGCGGAAATACACAGGTGATGATGTGTGAACGTGGAATCCGGACATTCGAAACAGCAACACGAAACACGATGGATATCAGTGCGATCCCTGTTGTGCATGCAAAAAGCCATTTGCCGATCATTGCGGATCCTTCGCATGGCATCGGTATCCGCGATAAAGTGATACCGATGGCACGTGCGGCGGTTGCAGCGGGAGCTGACGGTATCATCGTTGAAGTTCATAACGATCCGGACCATGCAAAGTCGGACGGACCGCAGTCGCTCTTCCCGAATCAATTCGACGAAATGATGAAACAGATCCGTGTGATCGCAGAAGCGATCGGAAGAAAAATAGCATAACTTCCTTTAGAATAATTGTCGCCGATTTCACAAATGACAGGTATCGTCAATCTGTGAAATCGAAGGCATTGCCTGTATGACAAAAAAATCACCTCTTAATATCACAATCGTCGGCACAGGAGTTATCGGCGGCTCTCTCGGGCTTGCCGTCAAGCAAAACATTCCGAATGCTGTCGTTACAGGATTTGATGGAGCACATCAACTGGCATCAGCCCTGCGCCGTGAAGCAATCGATTTCGGTTCCGCTTCAATTGCATCGGCTGTTCATGATGCCGACATTGTTTTTCTCTGCACTCCCGTACAAATGATCCTTGAGATACTGCCGATCGTATCACGGTACTGCAAGAAAAGCGCTGTCATTACCGATGTCGGCAGCACAAAACAGATCATCGTGCGGACAGCAAAGAAGTTCTTCCGGATTAACGGGATATTTGTCGGCGGTCATCCCATGGCAGGCTCCGAAGGAAAAGGGATCGAATATGCCGATCCGCTGCTGTTCCAGAATGCAGCCTATGTGCTGTGCGCCGATGGTCCGATGAAGAAGAAGATCAAACCGTTAACGACCCTGCTACATTCCATCGGTGCGCGAGTTCTTTTCCTTGATTCGAAGAATCATGACAGGATCGCTGCCACCATCAGTCATTTACCGCAGCTGATCGCTGTGGGGATGATGAATATGGCGGGACGGAAGAACAGGACGCACCAAGCGTATCTGCAGCTTGCGGCAGGAGGATTCAGGGATATCACACGGATCGCTTCGAGTCCGTACGGCATGTGGAAAGACATTCTCTACAGCAATTCAGCAGAAATCAGGACGATGGTGAAGGAATTTTCTGCTTTGCTGAGCTCAT
>CAIVNT010000464.1 GCA_903907305.1 uncultured Ignavibacteriota bacterium | reverse complement strand
GAATGAAAAGAATATCCTTCCGTTGCCGAAAAATAAAAAGATCCTCGTCACCGGTCCCGCCGCAAGTTCGTTGACAACACTGCACGGCGCATGGTCGTATACATGGCAGGGAACATCGGAAGAGTATTTCTCAAAGGATCTACGGACCATTCTTCAAGCGGTACAATCCAAGAATAAAAATACAGTCTATCAAAAAGGGACAGAGTTCACTTCGACTGATGTCGGTATTGCGAAGAGTGTAACAATGGCAAAAGATGTTGATTATATCATTGTCTGCCTCGGTGAAGAGGCATATGCTGAGACTCCCGGAAATGTTGAAGATCTGGAATTGCCTGAAATTCAGCAGCAATTGGTGATGGCGTTAAGTAAAACGAAAAAACCGATCATCGCCGTCTTCACTCAAGGGCGTACGAGAGTTATCCGGAAGATTGAACCACTCCTGAGTTCGGTCATCATGGCATACTGTCCCGGTTCTCAAGGCGGCACTGCCGTTGCCGATATCATCTTCGGCGATGCAAATCCTTCCGGTAAACTTCCTGTCACCTATCCGCGGTATTCCGGTTCGTTCAGTACGTATGATCATAAATATCTTGAAGAGGCTGTTGAACAGGTCGCTCCATATAAATATTCTTTTGGATTCAATCCCCAGTATGAATTCGGGTTTGGATTAAGCTATACCACATTTAAAGTTTCGGAATTGACATTTTCTTCCGACACATTGAAACTTGAAAGACCTCTTACAATAAAAGTGAAGGTCACGAATACGGGACGAATGGCAGGGAAAGAGACGATTGAACTCTATAGCACCGATCTTGTCGCTTCTATTACTCCTTCCGTTAAACGGCTGCGAAAATTTCAAAAAACATCGCTACTTGCACCGGGGGAAACAAGCGAACTGGAATTTACCGTCAATTCGGAAGATCTTGCATTTGTTGGAAAAGATCTGAAGATGATCACCGAAGAAGGCGAGTTCGATATCATGGTTGGTAAAGAAAAAAAACGAATATATTTTAAATATTAGGGCGCATCATGCAGCTACGCTCTACGCTGATGGGATATTATTTAATCGCTGTTACATTGATCAACCCGACGACTCTCGCAGCTCAGATTCCCAAAGAGTATAAGGGAATGCCGTTCCATGATGATTCCGTAAAGATTTATCCCATACATATTCCCGGAAAACTACAATGTGAATATTATGATTTTGGCGGCTATGGTGTGGCGTATGGCGGAACCAAAGCAAAAGTGAATGGACGAAATGTCGGTGCCGATTTTAATAATGCAATGGGCTGCAACGAAAGCGGAACTACATATTTGTGTAGATTCAGAGATACCGAAGCTGTAGCAATCTCCTATACAAAGCCCTGTTGCGATGTAGACCCTGCAAAGAACATGTTCCCGCAGATACTGCAGCAAATGTATACCGGTTGGACTCCTCCGGGTCAATGGCTGAATTATACGGTACAGGTAGATACTCCCGGAGTGTATACGATACACTTTTTATGCACAGCACCCTTACCCGAAGGTTTGGAATTGTCATTGGCACTCAACAATACAACGGTTGTGAACAAAGCAATTGTTCCCAATTCGTGTCACGGTGATCAAAAAGATGGACTCCGGTGGCATCGCTGGAACAAAGTGATGAATGTAGCTGAGATCGCCTTCCCAAATACAGGTCTGCAGCTTCTTACATTAAAAGTAACCTATCCGGACGTTTTCGAAAAAAATGATCTGGGAAACTTCGACTATATCGAATTTGTCAGAAAAAGTTCTGCTCCGGCATTGAACGGCAAATAGTCCCGCCCGGCGGGGATGTATTTATTATACTATGGTTATTGGAATATTGTTTATGATAAGGTCACTTGTTTTCTTCTTCAGCATTGTCACTCTCCCATACATTTCTTTTTCGCAAAACCCAGTTCTTGAACATGGCCGATTACGGGTGGTCGGTCATCAGTTATGCAACAAGCAAGGGAAACCTGTTCAGTTGCGGGGAATGAGTCAGTTTGGATTGATGCATATGCCGGAATGTCTTTCCTATGAAAGCTTTAGAGTGTTGAGAGATGATTGGAATTCATCCGTCATTCGAATACCGGTGTACATGGCAAACTATAGCACTTCGAATAATTACAATCAAAATCCTGAATGGAATAACATCCTCATCGATAGTTGTGTCGCGTGGTCCGAACGTCTTGGTGTGTATTGTATCATTGATTGGCATAACGACCGGTACGGCAGTCCGGTCGATGTGCATCATTCAGGCGCAGCCGCATTCTTTGAAATGGTATCGTCAAAATATTCCGGCAAAAAGAATATCATCTATGAATTATTTAATGAACCGTATGGAACGACCGCACCATGGGACACGATCGCTGAATATGCCAACAGGATCATGCCGATCATAAGAAAAAATGATCCGGACGCCGTCATCATTATCGGCTGCTCCGATTGGGATCAAAAACTTCAATCGATCGATACGGCAAAACTGAACGATAACACCAATGTCATGTTCGCCTTCCATTTTTATGCTGCTTCTCATCGTTCGTTATATCCAATATTTGCAGAATACATTCACCGCATTCCGGTCTTTGTAAGCGAATGGGGAATGTGTGAATCGTCCGGAGCGGGAATGCTCGATACCGCCGTCAGTTCTTTATTCCTCCGAACAATGAAACAACATATCTTGGACAAGGATACTGTATCGATCAGTTGGTGTAATTTTAGTTATGGGGATAAAGAGGAAAGCACATCGTCTTTGAAACCACACAGTTGTGCCGACGCACTTTGGAATAATACAACAGCCGGAGGTGACTTTGTGAAGTATTGGTTGAACAACAATAGGTCGCCGGTGATGCCTTTGTCGAAGCTCAAGAAAAAATAGGATGTCATGGAGAGAACAGTGTTACCATCAGGAGTTGTCTATCAATTAATTAAAACCATGGGTGTTCCTATGTTCTTATGCATACTGTTTTTTCTTCTTTCGTGTTCCGGCGAAGATGTGAACGCGCCTGTCAAAGATGTCCCTGCTGTCGACACCGCTTCGGCACAGACTGCGGCATCCGTTATCGCAGCGATGGGAACAGGATTCAATCTCGGCAACACATTCGATCTTGCCCAGAATCCCACAACTATCGAAAGTATCCGTCCCATCATCGATCTATATTATGCGGCAGGATTGCGGCACATCCGAATCCCTATTACCTGGAAAGAAGGGTACGGTGGGAACACGCTCGCGAATGATGCCGGTACCGTCAATGTAATGCATCCGCGGTTTCTTCAGCTCAAAGCGGTCATCGATTACGCTTTGGAGAAGAAGATGTATGTTGTCATTAATACGCATCATGAGAATTGGCTGAAACAAAATTATAATGGAACACCCGCTCATGATACTGTCTTTACAACTCTCTGGCGGGGAATTGCCAATTATTTCAAAGGCTATTCCGACCATCTTATCTTCGAAATTCTGAACGAACCGGATGGAGTGTTTGGTGATTGGAACGGCGGTCCGACGGCAAATGATCCTTTCGCTCTTGCGCTGACCCGTAATATAAATTACGTCGGGGTTAAAGCCATCAGAGAAACGGGAGGAAAGAATGCTACCAGGATCATCATGGTTGGATTGAATGGACAAGGGAATCAATCACAGATCGAAGAGGTTTATCCGGACAAAGAGAGTCTGCCCGGAAAAGGATCCGATGCATACATTGCAATTCAGGTGCACACATATGACCCGTGGTCATTCTGCGGCGAGAACGGAAGCAACTCAGCATGGCCGGGAACCGCTCCTCTGATCAATGGTATCGCGAAGGTATCGGCACACGCAAAATTGCTCGGTGTCCCTATCAATTACGGTGAGTTTGGTGTCGGTCGAGCCACCAATGTTGCTGAACGCAATACTGATATTGTACGGTTATATTATCGAACAATGCGTCTTACGATCATCAATGAAAAAATGTCTGCGACATTTTGGGATGACCGGGGTTGGTTCGGGCTTGTAGCATCCGATATCTTTGGCGGATACAGTTTTGTCTATAATATCATCCCGTCTGTAATGGCACCGTAACACTCCTTCTGTCCGGAATCGCACAACTCCGATACGATCCTGACCCAAATCGAAAAGCTGAAGTATTGAGAACCTATCTCAAAAATAAATTGCATCGAGTGAGGAGTGTCATTCCCGTCCAGAAGGGATCACTTTGGGACGGGGGTGACAGTGGATTTTTGAGATGAACTCTAGTCTAAAACTGCAGGCCAAACTGCCTTGAGAACGTTCAAAAAATCGATACTGATGGAGTGATGTACGATTCTTTTCAAAAAAATCTCCGCTCTTCCTGCAAAAATAATTATCATTTCCTCCTTTTAGTCGATACTAAGTCCTGATAGTGTTTATCGATATTATTTGAAGGATGCTCCGCGAACAATCACGGCCATTCTTTATTGACGAAAGCATGTTCAACGAGTAAAAGTATCTTGATGCCGGCAAGTTTGAATATCGGCAAAAGGGGGCTTCATAAGAATGGATGTATCGCTTCACTTTGTTACTGCTTGATGGTCGCGGACGGATTCTCTACATTACTGTATCCGGAGGATGTTATGCTCATTCATATTACTACGGCTTCACCGCCGTATAAGGTCAGTCAATCAACAGCAACGGAAGAATTGAAAAAACGAATGGCGGTGCGCCCTGCCGTCGCCCGGCTGATCGATGCCGCATCTCAACATTCGGGAATTGAATCCCGCTATGTCGTTGTTCCCGATGCCGAAAGTGCACCGGACGAAAAATTCTATTCCACCGATTCAGGCGCCGTCACTCCGGACACAAAGACCCGCATGTTGCTCTATGAGCGCTGGACGAAGATACTTGCCAGGCAGGCAGTGGAACAACTTCTTGCCGAAACGTCGTGTGATCCGTCGTCGATTCGAAGAGTGATCACAATATCATGTACGGGATTCTATGCACCAGGTCTCGATTATTTTATAATGAATGAATTCCATCTCTCTCCGTCACTCCAGCGGACGCATATCGGATTCATGGGATGTGCCGCGGCTCTTGTGGGCTTCACCTCCGTGCTTGAAGCGCTAAAAAGTGCCGAAGCGGAGAAGAGCACAACTCTTGTCGTAGCTGTCGAATTGTGCAGTATCCATCTCCAAACGGAACCGACGCGCGACAATATCCTTGCGAATATGATCTTTGCGGATGGCTGCGCAGCAGCGCTGTTTTCCAATGCATCAGGATTCCGGCCGCGGCTGCGTCTGATGCAGACACATTCGCATCTGTTCCCGAACTCCGCGGAATTTATGGGGTGGAAAATAGGAAACACCGGTTTCGAAATGATGCTCTCATCGGAACTGCCGAGGATAATTCTTGAAGAAGCGATTCCCGTCATCAATCGTCTGTTCGCGGAAAATGGAATTGATCGGTCATCCATTCGCCATTGGGTGCTGCATCCCGGAGGTCGGGCGATCCTGGATTCTCTGCAAACCGGTCTGAAATTAACGGACGAAGAAATGCTTTCTTCGCGGAACATCCTGAAGAATTACGGTAATATGTCCTCCGCCTCCATCCTCTTTGTCCTGAAAGAACTTCTCGCAACCCGAGAGATTGGTAAAGACGAACACGTCTGCGCCGTTGCATTCGGTCCGGGTCTGACAATGGAAGTTGCATTCCTTCAGGGGGTGTGATGTTCTTTCCGCGGAGCATCCAAAAGGAGATCATGGACGATTTTTCGATCCAGGATTCGCGATTGACCGATGCGCTAAAGGAATTGACCGTCATTAATACATTTCTTGGAGGAGATGCCGTATCACAAAAAGGGATCGCTGCGGTGATGAAACATATCCCTGAACACCGTTCCCCTTCAATATTGGATGTCGGCTCCGGAGGAAGCGATCTCTCGCATTCACTTCTCGCGGGTCATCGAACGATTGCGCTGACATCACTGGATATCAATTTTGGTGCGTGTAAATATGGCCGTGACACTTATCCCGGTCTGTCGGTCGTCAACGGTTCTGTCTTCAATTTACCATTCAAGGAACGGTCATTCGATATTGTTCATGTTTCGCTGTTCCTTCATCATTTCACCGAAACGGAATTACAGACGATCATTGTTTCTCTCTATCGTGTCAGCAGGTATGGAGTTGTTATCAACGATCTCCG
>CAIVNT010000463.1 GCA_903907305.1 uncultured Ignavibacteriota bacterium | reverse complement strand
TTCTGCAAGTTTCTTGCTCATGATGCTGCCGGCGATTAACGGTATACATTCCACTGTTGCAGTCACGTCACGAAGCGCGTACATCTTCTTGTCCGCAGGTGCGATCTCTTTCGTTTGCCCGATCATCACAAGCCCGATCTCGCCGATCACTTTTTTATACTCATCAATTGAGAGTCCGGTGTTGAAACCGGGAATCGATTCAAGTTTATCTAAAGTTCCGCCTGTGTGGCCGAGTCCGCGGCCGCTGATCATCGGGACAGGAACTCCGCATGCCGCAACGATCGGCGCCAGCGGCAGCGAAATCTTGTCTCCGACGCCGCCGGTGGAATGCTTGTCTACTTTCACTCCCGTGATCGTAGACAGATCGATCACGTCACCGGAATGGAGCATCAACCGAGTGAACTCGGCTGTCTCCGCTTTCGTCATCCCGCGAAAATATGTCGCCATCAGAAACGATGACACCTGATACTCCGGAACAATTCCCTTCACATAACCATCAATGACGAACTTCATCTCATCGGATGTCAGTTCCTCGCCGTTTCGTTTCTTTCGGATGATCTCCACTACATTCATAATATTTCCCTCTTTCGTATACCGAGCAAAATCCCGGCGATTGTTTTTCCATCCACGATCTCACCGCGGTCGATCATGGTCAATGCTTCCGTCAGTGGAACACGCATCAGCGTCATGGTAGACTCTCCTTCTTCACGCGCCGGACCCGATTCATGAAGATACAGATCACGAGCAAGAAAGATATGGAGGATTTCATTGCAAAATCCCGGCGTTGCATAAAGCGATGTCAATTGTTCCCACTTCCGGGCTCCATAGCCCGTTTCTTCCCTTAGTTCACGTTCCGCGCACAAACCAGGTTCTTCTCCCGTATCAAGTTTCCCTGCCGGCAATTCGATCACATCACATTCAAACGGATGACGGTATTGTTTCACCAGCAGAATGTCGTCGTTCTCGAACAGACAAAGGATCACCGCTCCGCCGGGATGTTCGATCACTTCCCGTATCGTCTCGGTACCGGAAGGATATTGTATCGCATCGATCCTCAGATCGATGATCTTACCGCTGTATCTTTTTTCTTTTCGGAGAATTGTGAAGGGCTGCGCCATCGTCAAATTTGTTGTGAACTACTTGTTGAGGATACGGGATCTTGATCCCGGCTTTTCCAAACTCGTTATAGATCTGAACGCGTATTTTCTCTGCGGTCGGGAACTGAAGTTTGATCTCCGGAACACGGCAGAAAAGACTGAACTGTAGACCATGATCGCCGAACTTCATCAGGAATGCTTCCGGCACAGGTTCCTTCAGTACATCAGGTTGAGCATGTGCTATCTTCAGCAAAATGGACTTCACCTGATCGATATTCGACCCATAAGCGGCATTTACTTCCACAACAACGCGGATGACCGAATCGGGATATCCATAATTGATGATCTTCGTTTTAACGAGTTCGTTATTCGGCGCAATAAGGACATTATTATCGAAATCAAGTATCTTTGTACTTCGCAGTCCGATCTCAAATACATCCCCAACCTCACCGGTGGGGATCTTGACACGGTCGCCAACACGGAATGGCCGGTCGATCATAATAATAAACCCCGATATCATATTCGATATTGTATCCTGCGCAGCAAGACCTAACGCCAGCGAACCTGCACCGAGGATAGTCAGCAGACTTGCGATATTCTGTCCGAAATGTTCAAGAACAACGAGGGCTGTAAACGCGATAATGGTGAAGGTGATTAACCTGTTTACTAATGGTGCCAGCGTTTGATCGAAATCATCATTCTTATGTCGCTCTGCAATCGACCGCATCGCATGCGTCACCACCGTCCGCACAATCTTTGTCAGGACAGATGCTAATATGATAACGGTGACAATATACAACGCTGTATCGGCGTATTCCAGGAAAGCCAGGAACGTGTCATTTTGTTTAGTCAATCCTAAACGGAGCTGTTTCATCCCGACATAGATTCCGATCACCGAAGAAAGTGCAATGATGCGGGAATTGATGATGTCCAGAATGATATCATCCAGTTCTGTCTCGGTCTTAGATATGATTCTTTTACCGACGGCACTGAGGAACCACTTAAAGAGTTTACCGGCAATGATCACACCTATGCCCGCAAACGCACCTAACACGGTACGGAACAGGATCTCATTGGTGCCGGTGATAGTTCTGAGAATTTGTATGAATTGTTCGATCATAAGAAAAAAAAATCATCCGTCGACCGTTCGGATTGGAATCCCGTCCTATCGTGGATGATTGTGGAATTGATGATATTTATCCTTGAAGGCCTCTGCTGCCCGGTTTTGATATTGGAACTTCGGCAAGTATCGGCGGTATACTGTCCGCCGGAAACGTCTGAACATCCATTTCCATTACCGAGTAGAACTTTGCATCGAATTGCGCTTTGCCGTTACTCCGGTCTACAATACAGCCGATGCCGACCAGTTTCGCGTCGGAAGCCTTCACAAGCGCACATACTTCGTCGACCGATCCACCTGTTGTTACAACATCTTCAACCACAAGAACCCGTTCACCTTTTTTGATATCAAATCCGCGGCGCAGTTTCATCACACCGTTCTCCCGTTCCGCAAATACTGTCCGAATACCCAGAATACGACCGACTTCCGTTCCCACAACGATTCCTCCAACTGCGGGTGAGATGACCACTTCCACTTCGCTGTACTCGTAATGCTTCGCAATGTCCCCTGCCAGCAGATGAAGATATTTTGGATATTGGAGCACTTTCGCGCACTGAAAATAGTGAGGACTGTGCAGACCCGAGGTCAGCACAAAATGACCTTCCAAAAGCGCATCGGTTTCTCTGAAGATCTGCAGGATCTGGTCTTTGGGTAATTTCATGGTTTAAAGGATAGGTGGGTTAAATAGTGATTACCATTCGTCTTCTAATTCTTCCAATTCTTCTCGCATCTCTTTTACGGTTTTCTCGTCATTCTGCGTCATCGCCAGATCAATACCGCTGCGGTAAACATGTTTTGCTTCCTGGGTTTTATTCATCTTTCCAAGCATCTGTCCGAGATGGTGATACGCCGGAAGATATGTGCCGTCGATCTTCAGAAGTTCTTCCAATATTTCGATCGCCG
>CAIVNT010000462.1 GCA_903907305.1 uncultured Ignavibacteriota bacterium | reverse complement strand
CGGCACCTTTCGGTCCCATCACCGCGATCTCCGCCGTCGGCCAGGCGAAATTCATATCGCCACGGATATGTTTGGAATTCATCACATCATATGCTCCGCCATATGCTTTACGGGTGATGATGGTGATTTTCGGAACGGTTGCTTCACAATACGCATACAGTAATTTCGCTCCATGCTTAATAATGCCGTGCCATTCCTGATCTGTGCCTGGAAGAAATCCCGGAACATCTTCGAACGTGACCAAGGGGATGTTGAACGCATCGCAAAAACGGATAAATCGTGCTGCTTTGATTGATGCTTCAATATCCAGAACACCTGCCAAGATGGACGGTTGATTTGCAACAATACCGATGGAACGACCATCCATCCGTGCAAAACCGACGAGAATATTTTGAGCGTATTCCTGGTGAACTTCAAGAAAATCATTGTTATCAATGATAGAATAGATAACATCTTTCATATCGTACGGTTTGGAAGATGAATCAGGAATGATAGAATTCAGTTTTGCATCATTTCTATCGGCAGGATCATTGCAAATACTTCTCGGGACGTCATCAACATTGTTTTGCGGGATGAACGATAATAGCCGTTTGATGTGATCGATACATTCGATCTCATTCTCGCAGGCAAAATGTGCAACACCGCTCTTCGATGCATGAGTCATTGCACCGCCAAGATCCTCACTGGAAACTTCTTCATGCGTCACGGTTTTGACAACGCTCGGTCCGGTCACGAACATATAACTGGTATTCTTCACCATCAATACAAAATCTGTGATCGCAGGAGAATAGACCGCTCCGCCTGCGCACGGTCCCATAATGGCGGAGATTTGAGGAATTACTCCCGAAGCCATCGTGTTGCGCAGAAAAATATCAGCGTATCCTCCAAGCGATACAACGCCTTCCTGGATCCTCGCACCACCGGAGTCATTCAATCCGATGACAGGGATTCCGACTTTCATCGCCATATCCATAATCTTACAGATCTTTTCCGCATGGGCTTCAGAAAGTGAACCGCCAAAGACGGTAAAGTCCTGACTATAGACGAACACTTCCCTCCCATTGATCTTTCCATGCCCTGTCACGACTCCGTCGCCGAGAAATTTCTGTTTCTCCAGACCGAATGCGGTTGACCGATGCGTGACGAGCATACCGATCTCTTCAAATGTGCCGTCATCTATCAGCAGATCGATCCGTTCACGTGCCGTCAGTTTCCCCTTTTTATGCTGCTCCGCGATACGAGCTTCACCGCCGCCCAAAAGTGCTTCTACTTTTTTTTGACGAAGTTGTTCGAGTTTATCCATACGAGATCCGTTCAATAGAATGTATAAATGATGATGGATAGTGCCGTAATAATTATGAAAAGAAAGATGGTCATATAAGAGACGGACAGCAATGAAAGTTTTATCAACGTCTTCCATCGGCTCTGTCGGTATACTCGTTTCAGTCCGTACGACAAATATACCGGTATTGCAAAATAGAACAAACCTGCAATATCGCTCACAACAGCAATATGCGTGAATTCCAGAAGATCGATACTCAACATCACGAAGAATACAAATGAGTGGAAGTAGAATGTAAAAACAAGATGTTTAATATAGAGATGCTGTGAACGGATATAGAACAGTTTAAGCAAAAGAGCAAAAAAGGGTAAGAGCAAAAAGATAATTTTCGGGCGATATTCCTTAAACTTATCTATCATCAACGATGGATTTGAACGCATGCGGTTCAATCCTTTGCTGACGATATTACCTATTGTTCCGGATGAATCGGAAGAATCACGAAGAGAAACTTCAAAACCAGCATTCTTATCCGCTCCGGGAACAATCTGTACTGTGTCCTTCGGTTGATTGCGTTGTGCAGCATTCTTATTGCCTTCATGGATATTGACAAAACTCCTGCCGGAATCAGTCAGCGAGGAGGTCAGGAAATAGATAAAGCTGATGAAGAAATAGAGCTTGAACGGTGAGAGATATCTTTTCCGCTTTCCTGAGAGATATTCCAATGTGAGCGTACCGGGACTTGCGAGGAACGGACGTAGAGTGTTGAACAACCGCTTCTCGAATGATGGAAAAATCTCAATAAGTTCTGATGCGAGTTCCTTCACCGGAAGATGGATGTCTTGATCCTTCTGTCCGCACTGCGAACAATACGGCCCGTTCAATCCCGAACCGCAATTTCTGCAATATGTATTTTCTTCGTTCATTATTCTATATCTATTATTCCATTGATGGCTAATGTAGAAGTAAAAAGAATCAGTTGCACGGAAAAACCAAAAAGTACGATCAGATTCCTTTAACAATTTCACATAATTAGGGCAAGAAAACTGTATATTTACACTACACAATGGTTCGACACATCTTATGACAACTCCGGTACTATCTTCAGAGGCACTCAAAGAATATTTCAAGGAACTCGACTTCCCGTCTATATTTAAATTCGATTTTTCGTTCGCTAAGAATGATCTGATCGGCGGCATTACCTCCGCTATCGTTGCGCTTCCTCTGGCACTCGGATTCGGTCTGCTTGCATACAATGGTGATCCGCAAGGAGCTGTGGCGGGATTATACGGAGCTATCTTTACCGGAATTCTTGCTGCATTCTTTGGAGGAACACGTCAACAGATCACCGGACCAACGGGAGGAATGACGGTCGTACTCACCGGAGTATATATTCACTTCGGCGGTATTGAGGCACTGCTTGCGGCTTGTATCATCGCCGGTCTCTTTCAAATAGGATACGGTCTTTTGAAATT
>CAIVNT010000461.1 GCA_903907305.1 uncultured Ignavibacteriota bacterium | reverse complement strand
GCAAAGAAAGTAAAAGCCAAAGCGTGTCAGGAATATGCATTGGTGCTGAAACTGGATCCGAAGAATGCGGCGGCAAAAAAGGAATCCGGACAAATGAATTGCGGACAATAATTCTCTTCATCCATCACTCAATCTTATAAAGGTGAGCTATGAAAAAAACGTTTTCACATATTTCGTTCGTCCTTGTGTTGGCGCTGGCCGCTGTCCTTGCCGGTTCGCTTACATCCTGCAAAAAGAAAGTCGAACTTCCGGCCATAGCGGAATGGGATACCTATCAGGATCCGATCAATGGTATGGAGGTGCAATACCCGAAAGAATGGATGCGCGCTACCGATCCGAAGCGGACCAAGATCTCCTCTTCACAGGCCGTTGCAGATAAATTCTATGAACTGTATTCCCAAGGCAGCACCACCGTCAATGCGGAACAAGGCGGAGTGGAGATCGAAATCACTTCGGAGAAATTCGCCGATATCAATGTAGGCACGCTGGAAGCGTATAAAGCGACGACCATGGAGAGCTTCTCCGCGTTAAAACTTGGCGGTGAGCAGCCGGCAACGTTCGGCAAAGAGAGCGGATTCAAATTTTCGTTTAAAGTGAAGGTCGGTAAAGAGACTTCACTTCAAGGAGAGAAGATCATCGTTGCTCATGACAGTGCCTTCTATACCGTGACGATCTCAGGATTCAATGAATATTTTGATGTGTACAAACCATTGCTCAATAAGATCGTTGAATCGATCAAATTACCGAAGCCGAAGGTCTCCTATAAAGATCCGAACGCAGCAGCACTTCCATCCGCCGAAGTGACGAAGTTCAGCAATGATTTTGTTGAATTCGAACACCCGGATAATTACGAAGTGACCATGCCGAAAGAGAAGAAAGGCGGAGCACTTCATACGCTGCATCTGCAGGGCTTGAGACAGGACTGCACGCTCGATCTGGATGTGTTCCCCACCAAAACAGATAAAGGTGAGGTGAAGTTCGAGAAATTCATGGAAGACAATAAGGCGAAGTTCAAACCGAAAGCAACAACGTCTACCAAGATCGACGGAATAAATGCAACGGTAGTTACTGCCGCTCCTCCTGCCAAAGATATCGAACGGGCAGTCTACTTCACCACAAAAGGTGAACGGATCTATCAAGTGGTCGTGACGTGGTACAAACCGCTGACCAATGATTTCAAACCGGCATTCGATAAAGTTGTTGCTTCATTGAAACTGAAATAAACCCGAACTTTTTTCACTGCGAATGCCGAAATGAAGTCTATTTCGGCATTCTTTTTTATTGAAGGCCTCCATGAATTTCAAAGACCTACCGATCGGAACCGATTTTCCCCGCGTGATTAATGCTGTGGTCGAGATCCCGCAGGGAAGCAGAAATAAATATGAGTATGATGTGGATCTCGGAGTGTTCAAACTGGACCGCGTTTTATATTCTTCCATGCACTATCCTGAAGCGTACGGTTTCGTTCCCAGCACGTTGTGGGACGACGGTGATCCTCTTGACATCCTTATCTTCATCGATCAGCCCCTCTTTACCGGCGTAGTCGTGGAAGTGAAGCCGGTCGGTATCCTGCGGATGAAAGACGAAAAAGGATTGGATGATAAACTGCTCTCTGTGGCCGTCAATGACCCCACATACCGAAACATTAATGATGTGAGTGAAGTGCCGAAACATCTGCTTGTTGAGATCGAACATTTCTTCACCAGTTATAAACTGCTCGAAGGGAAACATGTGGAAAGTTTCGGATGGGACAATGTTGTTGTTGCAATGGAATCCGTGAGACAAGGTCATGAGCAATACAAACGGGCTAAAAAACAGTGACTGTGGAACCATCAAATTTCTTTCACTGTTCAGTATAGGGTCAATAGAAAATCAAATTATCCTACCAACCAATTGAGGTCCTATGCAAAATGTTTTGGTCTTGATCCTGGCAATACTTGTTGTTCTACCGTTGAACGCACAGCAATCTGTGACGATTACGGCAACGAAGGACAATACGCTCTATGAGACGACGGATGGATCACAGAGTAATGGTGCAGGAGCATTTTTATTTGTCGGCCAGGTAGGTTCAGGCGGAGGGAGTAAGAATCGAAGAACTGTTGTGAAATTCGATCTTTCCGGTAAAATCCCTGCCAATGCAGTTATTACAGGCGCAAAATTGAAAATGAATATGTCCAGATCGATCGCCGGAGTATCCGTAGTGAAAGTACATCGGCTGAGTCTGGATTGGGGTGAAGGCACATCCGACGCATCTGCGAATGAGGGGAGCGGTGCCCTACCTTCAACAAATGATGCAACATGGATTCACCGGTTCTTCAGTAATCAGCAATGGATCACGGCAGGCGGGGATTTTGTTGCTCAACCGAGTGCATCAGTTTCAGTGGGAGGGGCAGGTTCATATACGTGGCAGGATACTCTATTAAGGGCAGATGTTGTTGCCTGGAATTTGCTGCCGTCAATCAACTTTGGATGGATACTGATCGGAGATGAGTCCGCCCAATCGGCAAAGCGATTCGACTCACGCGAGACCGGTGCTCCGGCGAATAGACCGCAATTGACCGTTGAATATACAATTTCAAGTTCTGTTGCAGGAACTGATCCAGTTCCCCACACGTTTGGTTTGGAACAAAACTATCCAAATCCCTTCAATCCTTCAACGATGATCTCCTTCTCGATTCCAAACAGTGCACCGACATCGTTGAAAGTATTTGACATCCTTGGCAATGAAGTGGTAACAGTTGTGGAGCAGCCAATGGACGCGGGAATACATTCGGTGACCTTTGATGCAAAAACTCTTGCAAGCGGAATATATTTTTATCGATTGCAGTCCGGCGGATATTCTTCCGTGAAAAAATTAATGGTCCTAAAATAAATTGTGAAGAATATTACCATCATCGGAGCAGGTGCGGTGGGACGGTCAATTGCCCGGGCGCTGAAAAATGGTGGGATGCCGCCCGCAGGTATCTTCTCGCATCAGGGAAAAACTGCAGCCCGACTTGCTTCATCCGTCGGAACAAGAATTAGCGGAGTAGTATCAGCGGCGGTCCCTCTTTCGGGAACGGTGATCATCGCGGTGCCGGACTCCGAGATCAGACATGTCGTTTCGGTGATCGCAGGTTCAACGAGTTCACTTCGCGGAACTGTTGTTTTGCATACATCAGGGGCATTGACCAGTGATGAACTTCTGCCATTAAAAAAATTGGGAGCGATGATCGGATCGTTCCATCCACTGCAGACATTCTCCAAAAGAAATATTGGAACGGAGTTTACGAATGTTTATTGCGCCGTAGAGGGTGACTCTGCGGCGGTGAAACGAGCGATCCGATTATCCAAAACGCTCGGCTCAAAATATTTTGTCATTCGTAAAAAAGACAAGGTGCTGTATCATATCGCAGCAGTCTTTGCATCCAATTACCTCGTGACAGTCCTTTCCGTGGCGGAACAGCTGGCTAAAACGATCTCGCTGACGGAGAAAGAATTTCGAAAGATCGTACGGCCTCTCGTGATGCAGACGGTGGATAATGTTTTTCACACCTCGCCGGAAGAAGCGTTAACGGGACCGATCATGCGGGGGGACGGCGTCACCGTGGCGAAACACATCCGGAAGCTGGAAACTTCCGGTCCATTGAAAAAACTCCTGCCGCTCTATTCGGTATTGGGGATTGAAACAGCACATTTAGCGAAACGGCGGAAATGATGTTAGCGGATTACCATACACATAATTATCTTTGCAAGCATGCGGACGGCACCCTTGAAGAATATGTTCAGCATGCCGTCAACATCGGACTGAATGAGATCGGGCTTTCGGATCATACACCGATGCCGGACAATTGGGACAGCGAAGTGCGCATGACGGAACAGCAGTTCCGTTCCGAATATGTGCCGATGGTGAAGGAGCTTCAGGAAAAATACCGGGGCGCCATCTCTATAAAATTCGGGCTGGAAGGGGACTTTATGCCGGGGACTGAAGCGTGGGTGAAAGCATTCAATGCTGCCAGCGATTTTGATTACGTTATCGGTTCAGTTCATTATCTGGATGATTGGGGATTCGACAACCCTTTATTCGTAGCGAAGTATGATGAAAAAGATGTGAACGATATCTACGGACTTTACTATCAACGTATTGCACAATCTGCTGCGTGCGGACTGTTCGATATTATTGGTCATTGTGATCTTGTGAAAAAATTCGGACATCGTCCCACGAAGGAAATGGTAGATGTGCTGCATGAGACATTTAAAATTGTGAAGCAGTATGACATTGCAGTGGAGATCAATACCTCCGGTCTGCGCAAACCGGTGAAGGAGATGTATCCGAGCGAAAAGATCCTTTCGATTCTTTCGGAATACAATATTCCGCTCACTCTCGGATCCGATGCACACACACCGGCTGATGTCGGCCGGGATTTCGATATTGCAAAAGGCTTCATCCAAAAATACGGAAGAGGAAAGATCTCCGTATTCAACAAACGGCAACGCAGCGAAGTGAATGTCTAATGGATAAACGGATCATACTTATTGTTGTTCTAGCCTTCTGTGCGGTTATCCTGACTTCGATACGTGAATGTTCGGGCACAACGAGGAGCGGATTCGCATTGGCATCATCATCAAAACAAGGGATCACCGGGGAGCGCATATTTGCGATGGCCGATACAACGTTAAAAGCACTGGGGATTAGAAAAGAAAATATCCGTCCTGTACGGAACAGGAATGATGTACGCGTGTTCATGCCTCCCTCTTTCGATCCGCTTCTCTTTGTCCGAGCCATGAAAGATTCTCTCGTTCAATATCGGGCAGAGATCGTCTCTTCTGAAAATAATAAGGATAAGAGTTCCATCGTTCAGATCAGGAACGGCGAAACGATCCTAAAAAGTTTTATCTTCAACAAGGAAACAGCAGCACCAGTCAAGAAAGGAGTTTCACCATCGCAGCCAAAGAAGCAAATACGGTAATGGAAAAGATCGTGTCGCTTGCAAAGCGTCGCGGGTTCGTCTTTCAATCAAGTGAGATCTACGGCGGCCTGAACGGCTGTTGGGATTACGGTCCTTTGGGCGTAGAGATGCTCAACAATCTTAAACAGGCGTGGTGGCGTTCCATGACCTTTCGGGATGATGTGGAAGGGGTGGATGCTTCCATTCTGATGCACCCGAAAGTATGGGAAGCATCAGGACACGTTGCCAATTTCACTGATCCAATGGTTGACTGCAAACAGTGCAAGGCACGATATCGAGTGGATGTGCTGATGGACGAACTGAATGCGAAGAAGAAGAAGGATGTCCTTCGCGAAATGTTCCCCGGCGAGTTTGAAGGACAACAATCCGATGAGAAGATCGTGAATGAATTTGCATCGCGTATTTCATCGGATGATGCTGTCGCAAAAGCATTGAAAACGGTTGCCTGTCCGAACTGCGGCAACAAAGCGACATTCACCGACGCGCGTCAATTCAATCTGATGTTCAAGACATTTGTCGGTCCCGTTGAGGATACGAACAATGTCGTCTATCTCCGACCGGAAACGGCGCAAGGGATCTTCGTCAATTTTCTGAACGTGCAGAGTGCGTCACGGCAGAAACTTCCGTTCGGCATTGCGCAGATAGGGAAAGCCTTCCGGAATGAGATCAACACGAAGAACTTCCTGTTCAGAACGCGTGAGTTCGAGCAGATGGAAATGCAGTATTTCGTGAAGCCGGGGGAAGAGGATAAATTCTTTGAATACTGGCGTGAAGAACGGATGAAGTGGTTCCTACAACTTGGAATGAAGCAGGAGAATCTGCAATGGCATAAGCACGAGAAACTGGCACACTATGCGAAGAATGCGTTCGATATCGAATTCAAATTTCCGTTCGGCTGGGGTGAAGTGGAAGGGATCCACAGCAGGACGAATTTCGATCTTTCGCAGCATGAACAGTTCTCCGGTAAATCATTGAAGTATTTCGATGAACAGTCCAAAGAAAAATTCGTCCCGTTTGTGATCGAAACCTCGGTCGGTGCGAGCCGGTCGTTTATGGCATTCCTCTGTGCCTCCTACGATGAAGAAATGGTCGAAGGAGAATTGAGAACGGTGCTGCATCTTCATCCGAAACTGGCTCCGATGAAAGCGGCGATCCTTCCGCTGGTGAACCGCGACGGTATGGATGAGATCGCAAAGAAGATGACGAAAGATCTGCAAAAGTATTTCCGAGTGTTTTATGATGACAGCGGTGCTATCGGCCGCCGGTATCGCAGACAAGATGAGATCGGTACTCCATTCTGTTTCACCGTGGATTCTCAAACGTTGGTCGACCAAACGGTGACCGTGCGCGAACGGGATTCGATGAAACAGGACCGAATTGCTATGAGCGCAGTGCGCGATTACCTATTGGAAAGAATATGAACCAGACCATAAAGAATATTTTTGTCAATCCTGAACTGCAGAATCTGCGTGCGGGATGGAGGATCGGGCTGCTGATTGTGTTATTCATGGGGACAAATTTGGCGGTGACAATGCCGCTGATGAAATTCTTCAAGACCATCCCGGATTTTCCGATGCAGGCGGTCGGAACGATGTTTTCCTATATAATGCTGACCATCTCAACGTGGGTAATGCTGCGGTATGTTGACAAGCGTCCCTTTCACTCCGTCGGAGTAACATTTAAGGCGAATTGGGGGAAGGAATTGTCGCAGGGATTACTTTTCGGTTCAGGAATGATGTCTCTTATCTATCTGATTGAATATTCTACCGGGATGGTGGTGATTGAATTCCGCGATCTGACCACGCAGCAATCATTGATCATCTTTGCGAACAGTATTGGACTTTATATCGTTGTCGGCTACGGTGAGGAATTGATGTTTCGTGGATATCTGTTCCAGGCTTTCGCTGAAGGAACAAACAAACTGATCGCCACACTCTGTATCTCGCTGCTGTTCGCGGCAGCACACATGGCAAATCCGAATGCGTCACTGTTCGGTATCATCAATGTCGGTCTTGCCGGAGTGTGGCTGTCACTGGCATATTTTAAGACCGGAGCGTTGTGGCTTCCGATCGGTATGCATATCTCGTGGAATTTCTTTCAGGGATTCGTCTATTCGTATCCGGTGAGCGGTACGACATCACTACGTGAACAGATCGGAACAGCAGTTGTGAGCGGTCCGGACTGGATCACCGGCGGTGCTTTCGGTCCTGAAGGAGGAGTTTTGGCCACGATTATGCTCGTTCTTTGTTCTCTGATGATCTACAAATGGAGTTGGGTAAATGCTTCGGACCGCCTCTGGAGTTATGAGCAGTGGAAAGAAGAACGTAAACAGCGTTTTGCAATTCAGAACGTTGAACCGACGGAGACTCAGTTGGGATGACTCTGATCAGAACCTTTTTCCTCTTTATATTCTTTTCCTCTCTTTCTTACTCACAGTGGGTTACTTCTCCGGAATTTGACTCACAGGCACAGCGCGGGATCAACGCGGTGTACAATCTGGATTTCGAAAAAGCGAATACCGAATTCTCCGCACTGGCGAGAAATTATCCGTCGCATCCTGCCGGTAGATTCTTTCTGGCGATGATCGACTGGTGGAAGATCCTGATGACGATCGATGATGAGTCTCACGACGGTGCTTTCATCGGAAAGATGGATGATGTCATTGAACTGTGCGACAGTCTGCTGGATGTGAATGCGAATGACGTGAGCGCACTCTTTTTCAAAGGGGGAGCGCTTGGATTTCAGGGGCGCCTTCGGGCAAACAGGAACAGCTGGATCAAAGCGGCGAACGACGGACGACTTGCGCTTCCGATCGTCCAGAAAGCATATAAGATAGCTCCTGATAACTACGATATACTGCTGGGAATCGGGATCTATAATTATTACGCATCAACGATCCCCGAAAAATATCCAATCGTAAAACCGGTGATGGTGTTTTTTCCGACGGGGGATAAGGTGAAGGGGATCGAACAACTGACGAGAGCCGCGGAGAAAGCAAGGTTTGCATCGCTCGAAGCAAAATACTTCCTGCTCCAGCTCAGTTATAACTATGAACACCAATATGAGCGGGCGTATGATCTTTCCACATCTCTTTGGAGCAGATTCCCGAACAATGTGGTCTTTCACCGTTATGTGGGAAGAAGTGCTTACTCGCTGGCGAAATACGGTGAAGCGCAGAGCGCGTTTGCCGAGATCCTGAAGCGGTGCGACAATGATCAGAGGGGGTATTCAGCATTTGCCAAACGCGAAGCGCTGTATTATCTCGGCATGGTGGCGATGAATACGAGTAACGTTGAGCAGGCGTTGAAATACTTCTATCTCTGCGATCAATTATGCCGGACAATGGATAAAGATGAACCTTCACCGTTCATGACAATGACGAATCTGCGCATCGGGATGATCTATGATATTCAGAAGAAACGTAATTATGCCGTTCAACAGTATCAAAAAGTACAAAAACTGAAAAAATTTGAAAATTCACTTGAGCTTGCTGAACAATACTTAAAGAAACCATACGTTCAATGAATGAACTGACATTCTATATCATCCTTGCCGGTATTATTGCTGGCGGCGCAGAGATCCTCGGCGGCGCTTTTATTGCGTGGAAAAAAGACCTTTCCAAAAAGATCCAGGAAAATCTGATCGCGCTTGGTGCCGGTTTCCTTCTGGCACTGGTGATGATCGATCTTCTGCCGGAAAGCATCGAAAATCTCGGTACAACTGCGCCGTTATGGATGCTCATCGGTTTCAGCGTGATCCATTTTGTGGAGCATACGGTGGTGAAGCATCTCCATTTCGGCGAAGAAACACATTCCCATGTGATGGTCTCCAAGATCGCAAGCTATTCTGCGTTCTGGGGATTGTTCATCCATGCGTTCTTCGATGGGTTGGCGATCTCTGCCGGTATGTATTATGATCTTCCTCTCGGCATATTGATCTTCATTGCCATCCTGCTCCATAAATTTC
>CAIVNT010000460.1 GCA_903907305.1 uncultured Ignavibacteriota bacterium | reverse complement strand
CTTCCCATCCAACGAGTTCTATGACTATGATGCAAAGTATGTGGACGGCAAATCGGATGCACATATTCCTGCAAAACTCCCGAAGCCGCTCATCAAGAAACTGTAGCAGACGGCTTTGAAGGCATATAAAATTTTAGATTGTGCCGGAATGGCACGGGTGGATTTTCTGGTGCAGCGGGACGGCAAGATCTTTTTGAATGAGATCAACACTCTTCCCGGGTTCACTTCCATCAGCATGTATCCAAAGATGTGGGAAGCATCGGGAATTTCCTATGCTGAACTGCTCGATCGGTTGATCGGATATGCGGTCGAGCGGCATGATGCCAAAAAGAAATTGAAGACATTTTACACACCTAAATCAGATTGGTATAAAGGATCATGATCTCAAAAGAATTCCTCACGAAGATACCGATTTTCAAATTTCTTCCGGAAGAGGATCACATTTCTCTTGTCAGTCTCTGGAGAACAAAAACGGTGAAAGCGGGAGAGGTATTATTCCGTAAAGGAGAACCCGGTTCATCTATGTTCGTCATTGAAGACGGTGAGATCGAGATCCTTCTCCCTGTCGATCCGCCGGTGAACGAGGTCCGTCTTTCCATCCTGAAGGAAGGGGAATTCTTCGGAGAACTTTCACTTTTTGCCGATACGCCGCGTACCGCAACGGCGCGCGCGTTGGTGGAGACGCGTCTGGTGGAGATGCAGCGGGGTGATTTCATCACATTCATGATGGAGCGCCCTTCCATTGCGGTCTCCATGCTTGCTGAGATGGCGAAGCGGTTGCAGATGACCAACGAATTGATCTCATCGCTTGCATCGAAAAATCTGAACGAAGAGATCGAGGAAAAACTAAGTGTCGGTGACCGTATTGCAGATAAGATCGCGGAATTCGGCGGAAGTTGGAGATTCATCCTCTCGTTCGGTGCGTTCATGGCGATGTGGATCGGAATTAACGTAATGCAGGTTCTTACTCATCCGTTCGATGAGTATCCGTTCACTTTCCTGAATCTGATGCTCTCCACGGTCGCAGCATTGCAGGCACCGGTGATTATGATGAGCCAGAACCGCGCGCAGAAGAAGGACCGGCTGAAAGCCGATCTGGATTATCAGGTGAATGTGAAGTCCGAACTGATGCTGCAGCAGCTTCATCAGAAAATGGACCATCTGCTGGACGAAGAAATGGACCACATCCGGCGTGAGATCGATTCCATAAGGAATCCGTCGATAAAGAAACGAACGGCAAAAAAATAAGTACTCCTTTGTGGGGCGAAGTGATGCTTCGCCTTACATTTTTTTAAGCAAAACGATCTCTATTGGACGAAGCAACGCTTCGTCCTACATTTCGTGAACCCGACCAAGTTTTGGGATGAAGCGACGCTTCGCCTTACATTTTTTTTAAGCAAAACGATCTATATTGGACGAAGCGACGCTTCGTCCTACGTTTTTTCCAATCTGCTAAATTTTGGGGACGATTTGGCGCTTCGTCCTACAATGTTTTCGCAGATGTATTAAAAAAATTCGTCCCTCGTTGAACTCAGTTCATCCCTCGTTTCTACCGCTTTACAGCAAACAACTTCATCGTTCCTTCTGATTCCTTTATTATATCCTCAAATCATATGGAGGATTAGTGAAACGATTCATCTACTGGATATTTTCTTTTACTGCAATACTGAATGCGCAATACTTTACAAAAATAACAACGGGTTCTCAGTCGAACGACGGGGGAGATTCGCGCAGCGTCAACTGGATCGACTATGACAATGACGGCGATCTCGACCTTTTCATTTCGAACGGACCGGCTGGAATGGCGAATAACTTTCTTTACAAGAATAACGGGAATGGTACATTCACAAAGATCACGGATGCATCGGTGGTGAATGATAAGGGAAGTTATGACGGTAGTACGTGGGCGGATTATGATAATGACGGTTATATCGATGTCTTCACCGCAACGTGGTATGGTCAGTTGAACAGTCTTCATCGTCAGCGTGGCGGTCTCTTTGAGAAAGTAACACTACCGGAGATTGGAAGGGATAAGACCTATTCCGAGACAGCGAGCTGGGGGGATTATGATAATGATGGATTTGTCGATCTGTATCTCGCGAACAGTGCCGGAAATCTCGCAAACTTTTTGTATCACAATAACGGTGATGGAACGTTCACGAAAGCGGCCGCCGGCACTCTCGTAACGGATCAGGCAGCGACTCGAAGTGTGGATTGGTGTGATTTTGATAACGACGGTGATCTGGACCTGTTCGTAGCGAACGAAGCAGGAGCAAATGAGGGACTCTACTGGAATAACGGAAACGGAACATTTACAGCAGAGACCTCCGGTGCGATCGTTTCGGACGGCGGGAATTCATTCGGCAGTAGTGTTGCGGATATTGACAACGACGGCGATTTTGATGTCTTGGTGGTGAACAATGCGAACCAAAATGAATCCCTCTACTTGAACAACGGCAATAGGACCTTCACGAAGGTGACAACCGGTCCCGTTGTGAACAGCGGCGGATATTCCGTTGGCAGCGCTTTCGGCGATCTGGATAATGACGGCGACCTTGATCTAATGGTGACCAATGCATTCGCCGGAACTTCGGCGGTGAATAATTTTCTGTTTCTGAACAGCGGCGACGGTTCTTTTGTAAAAGTGGATACCGGTGTTGTTGCAACGGATCTCGGCTGGTCCTACGGCGTTGCGTTCGGGGATTATGACCGGGACGGTGATCTTGATATTGCAACAGGAAATTGTTTCGGAGCAGCGCAGAACAATGCGCTGTACCGAAATGAAGGGAACAGCAACAAATGGCTCGCAATAAAGGCGGTGGGGACGATCTCCAACTATTCCGCGATCGGTGCAAAAGTGAAAGTGAAAGCAACGATCAATGGAAAAACATTTTGGCAGGTCCACCAAGTTGCGGGTCAATCCGGGTACTGCGGACAGAATCTTGAATCACATTTCGGTCTCGGCGATGCCGGAGTGATCGATTCTCTTGTGGTTGAATTTCCTTCGGGACAAATTATCGTCAAGACCAATCTTCCACCGAATCAATTCATGACGATCACGGAAGTCCGTCCTGCGGGATATTTCCGTGGTTCGCTCCAGATCGGAGGTCATGATGAGACTGCACCTGCAATCACTCAATTCTATGAGAGTTCGAATACCGATCCTGCGCATCCTGCGGTTTCGTGGAAATGGGATCTGAATGGGGACGGATTGGTGGATGCCTCGACGAAAACAGCTGAGTTCAACTATACGATTCCCGATACGTATTCCGTTATACTCATCGTCGGCAACGGGGTGAAGAGCGATACGGTAAGAAGTAAGAAGTCTGTGATTATTCGTCCCGCTACATCCGTGATACTCTTCAATACCGATATACACAACTTCGGAGTGATCGATGTGAATGTGCCGAAAAAAGATACCATCTTATATATCGCCAACCGGGGTAAAATGATCGATTCGATCTCCATTGCATTGATCTACGGTTCATCAAATGCGGGGACGATCAAACCCGATTCCGCATTGTTGGTCGCTCCGCGCTTGTTTGCACTTGCGCCGAATGATTCACAGGCGATCACTGTGACGTTCTTTCCGCCGAAAGTGTTCAGGACGAATCTGAACATCACGTATACCCCGAAGATCGTCATCACGTCAAAAAATAATGGCGGAGGGAAAATATTCGAAAAAACGATGTGGGTGAAACTGCAAGGGACACTTTCGGATGTACAGTCTGAAACGCAGTTACCGATTGAGTATTCGCTTGGACAAAACTATCCGAATCCGTTCAATCCGGTGACCATGATCAATTACCAATTACCATTGAACAGTACCGTTTTGTTGAAAGTTTACGATGCGATCGGAAGAGAGACGGCAACACTGGTGAAGGGACCGATGGAGGCGGGGAGACATACCATAAGGTTTGACGGATCGCAACTTGCCAGCGGGATGTATTTCTATGCGCTCACAGCAGGTGCGTTTACAGATGTCAAGAAATTACTGCTCCTCCGTTAACCGTTTGGAAAGGAATGATTTTTACTCTACATTGACGAGTCATTTAAAAATCAAGGAGCTATAATGATCCATCGAAAGATTGTTGTGATGGTGTTTGCCGCCATCACTGTTATGGTTGCACAGAAGCCGGTAAAGAAATCTGCTGATGCAGGAAATGTTGAGTATATCACTCAGGAACAGCTGCACGATTATCTTTCGTTCATCGCTTCCGATGAATTGGAAGGACGCGACACGCCGTCCCGCGGTTTGAACATCGCTGCAAAATTCATTGCCACACATCTTTCGCGCTGGGGATACACGCCTGCCGGGGATCAGGGGTCCTATTTTCAAAAGATCATACTCAACAGGACGAAAGTGAAACCTGCACAGACTTCCGTCGAAGTCGGCGGACAAAAATTCATGTTCGGATCTGATTTTATCACCTCCGGTATTGGTGCATCGGTTTCAGCGCCGATGGTGTATGTGATGAATGGATACGTCCACAAAGCAAAAAATATCGATTCGTATAAGGGAATGGATGTCGCAGGGAAGATCATGGTGGTACTTGGCGGTCTTCCGAAAGGGATCACCCCGGTGGATTTCGGCGGAAAGATCGGAGTGGATTATGACTCACCATCCAATTACGCGAAAAATCACGGCGCACTCGGTATTATTTCCATCCCGTCAGTTCAAGCTATGAACCAATGGGAACGGACGAAGACCAATGCTGTAGAGCGTGGGTCACTTTCTGTACCGGCATTCAAAAAAGCGGATGAAAAACCTGCTGTTCCGTTGATTACCGCATCTGCAAAACTTATCGATGCGATCTTTGCCGGTGAAAAGAGTGGTGTTCAGTCCATGAGCAAACGTGAATCCGCAGATTCGGCTGCAGCATTCATCCTTTCCCCCGCCAAACAAGTTTCAATTACGGTCACCGTTTCAGTGGAGACACTTTCCACACAGAACATCGTTGCAATCCTTGAAGGGACCGACAAAAAATTAAAGGATGAGTATGTCGCATTCGGCGCACACTATGACCATATCGGTATTCGGAATGAACCGGTGAATGGCGATTCCATCAACAATGGCGCGGATGATGACGGAAGCGGAACGGTGGGGCTTATGTCCATGGCGGAAGCATTTTCCAAAGGACCGAAACCGAAACGGTCACTGTTGTTCGTCTGGCATATGGGAGAGGAAAAAGGACTTTGGGGTTCACGGTATTTTGTTGAGCATCCTACTGTTCCGCTGGCCAATATCATTGCGCAGCTGAATATGGATATGATCGGCAGAAGTAAACCGGATACCGGTGAAGTGTCGAAGAATGAGGATTACAGCACGGCAAATGAAGTGTTCTCCATTGGTTCCAATATGATGAGCACCGAACTCGGGAAATTAAACGAGATGAATAACGCTTCGCTCTATAATATGAAACTCAATTTCAAATTCGACGATCCGTCCGATCCGAACAGATTGTTCTACCGGAGTGATCATTATAATTATGCAAAGTCCGGTGTGCCGATCGTCTTCTTTTTTGACGGCATCCACGAAGATTATCACCGCGTGTCGGATGAGGTCTCGAAGATCGATTTTGAAAAATTAATGAAGGTGACGAAGACCGTGTATGGATTGGGATGGAGATTATCCAATCTGCCGAAGCGGCCGCTGGTGGATAAACAGTTCAATCGGGATATGATGGATTAAAAGTTTGCCACAGAGTGCACAGAGGATGTTTGTACGGGCGGTCGTTGACCGCCCTTTTTTTTTACTTCCACGCCTGCACCGAAGGTCTCCAATTCTCGAAAGGACCACTTCGTGGTGGAATTCACGCTTAGGAAGGAATGACACCAATAGTCACTAAATGTATATCCGAACAGTTTACTCGATAGTCATGGTGAGCGAGCCGTGCTTATTTACTCAAAGCGAGTCGAACCATGGTAAGTCGATCCGATCCGGCTGTCGATGCATAGTTAAACTGCAAAGCTTTATCCGCGAAGGACGCTAAGAGCGCTAATAAAATTAGTAATAACAAAGATGACACATTTTTTTTGAATAATCAAAATACGGGATTGGATTTGAGGTGGCCTAAAAGAGCAACTTTGTGGAACAATTTATCCGGTTTTGAAAAATTTGCCCATGAACGGAGATTGATTTTCGAGAATTGTATACAGATATTGATTTCAGGAATTATCGCTGAAGAATCATTACCATCCTGAAAGAATTTCTGCTGTGCTGCAATCAATTACCCATTTTTATCATAAACATTTTCTCTCTCTCATCCGTGCGGTTGTATTGATCGTTGGAGCATTATTCTTCGGCGGCGGTTGTCCTGAACAACCTGTCGGTTCCGATCAGGAGTATCCGCCCTCTCCGCCATACTATCTTTTGATCACATCTCTTTCGGATCACTCTCTTATTCTTTCGTGGACGAACAACTACGGCAATAACAATATTACCTTTAAGATCGAACGAGCTGATTCTACGGCGGCATTCCGTCAGATCGATGCAGCGAGCGGAGGGGCATCTCAATACGTGGATACGGAGATCAATCGTAAGACGAAATACTCCTATCGAGTACGAGCTGTCAGGGATAATCTTGTCAGCCAACCCTCCAAAGCGGTGACTGTGGAATACGGCAGTACTTCGGTGCAGCTCAAAGTAATCAACATGAATTACGAGGTAGGAAAACTCCTCATCACTCCAGACGGAAAACAACTTATCTCAGCCTGTAAAGGCGATACATCGTTGACTGTGTGGAATACCGATACATGGTCCAACTTCAGGATTTCCGGGAACAAATATGCACCCCCTGCGATCACATTCACGAACGATTCAAAATTTGCGGTGATCGGCGGTGATACGAGTATCAGCATCCGGAATTTGACCGATGGAAGTGTCGTGAAGTATATCGATTCGGATTCGGACAGAGTGCAGGATCTTGTATTGAATTATGACAACAGCAAACTGATCACAGCAGATGATCACGGAAGACTGAGACTCTACCAGTATCCGTCCGGAAAATTCATCCGGAATCTTGACTCGGCGAAATACGGCACCTGGACGCTCGACGCAAGTCCTTCTGCGGACAGGATGACGGCCTGTTCATATCTGGTGATGAAGGAATGGGATTTTACAACCAATAATATTCGGAATACTGCATTTGAACATTTTATCTCACCGTGCTACAGTCCATCCGGTTCGTTTTTGACGGTAAATTCTACCACAACACCCCCGGTCTTGCTGACGTATCGTATGAGCGATTGGGGAATGCAGTATTCGTCTGAAGGATATTCCTACTCAAACGCATTCTCTCCGGATGAACAGAAGCAATTTATGGGTTACGGGAATCTGATCAGGATATTTGAGGTCCCTTCCGGAAATATTATTCAGTCCATCTCGGCACATTCCAATATCATTACCGGACTTGTCTGTTTCCCGGACGGGAAGACGTTCGCTTCCGGGAGCTGGGACAGGACGATCAAAATATGGTCATTGTTGCAGTCAGCACAATGGCATATTGTGAGCTGAGGAGAGGAACATTCATAAGAAATATTCAGTGGTTTTGGTAAAGTCCAAATACGAGATAGTCATGATAAAATATCTTGTTCTTGTTTCTGTCCTTCTATCTCTGCCGTTGTTCTTGCGCGAATGGAAATTCATCTCTCGCAAAGACGCTTAGGCGCAAAAAATGAAAATCAAAAAATCATGTCAACATTGGGGCCTATCTTTTTGGGACGTTGCGAGAAAAGTTTTTCAGAGAGGTACATCGTTCTGTTATTTCAATAATGCTTCTCGTAATAATGTCCTCTGCAGTGTTATCAGCACAGCCGATGACATTTGTCAGCATGGGAGGCAAGATCGGTATTTCCATCGGCGGGAAAAGTGAAATGATCGGAGGATTTGAGATCAGCGTCAATCAGTATCCTCAGATTGCCCACAGGACATATGGTGTATGTCTTTCCT
>CAIVNT010000459.1 GCA_903907305.1 uncultured Ignavibacteriota bacterium | reverse complement strand
CGGTCGTAATATTCTCCGTGAATGCTGTTCCCCGAATGATAAATGAAGAAGAATTTTGACCCGCGTCCGTGCCATTCACCGAATTTCGCGCCGAGTTGAAATTCATGACGCGGAAGGAGTCCCGTTACGGTAAATTGATATGCTGCAAATCCGTCGAGAATAGAAACGACCGGCCGATGATATTCGGCTCCCGCATAGGCATTGAACTTGGGAAGCGTCGTGGGATCGAGATGCCAAAGATAGACGGCGCCAAGATATCCGCGAATATTTTTATTCGGTTCGAACGCAACAACAAGATCGAAGTATTCTCTGCTGTAAACACGAGGATTCATTCCCTCTTTCCACATCCCTTTTGTTCCGTTGAAATGTCCATCCACAAAATGTGCGCTGATGTGACTGAGCCGCAATCGCGAAGAGAGTACGCCGCTCTCCAGCGAGTCAACATAATTTGTATTAAGGCCGAAGAGATAATCGACCGCGTTCACCGGGAAATGGAAATTCTTCTCTCCGCTCAATTGTGTATACGTAAAAAAGTCGGAACCGATGGTCAATCGTTCTTTGGGGGAGTCATAATTGTATTGAATCAGATCAACGGAATTCCCGATATCCAACCGCAGACGGTTGCCGTTGGAATGCCAGATGAGTCCCATACGCGGTTCGAGCGTATTTGCAGTGAGCGGTTTGAACAGCAGCGGGTCGGAAGTGAACGCGAATCCTTTATCGACTGAAAAAGTATTTGTAATGAATATAAAACAGAAGATCAGAAGGATAAGAGCATTTTTCATTTCGGCTGGATCCAGATCGGGTTCGTGTAACAAAATCCGTCACGGTCGAGTCCGTGAGCGTTGATTGTTATTGCTTCAGCTCTAATATACGAAAAGAATTCCGCTTCATGCCAGTCGCTGATGCGGTGGATGGAGAACGGATCAGCGAAATCGGTGATCTCGAACAGACGCCGTTCATTCTTTCCAATCACGCCGATGAAGATTGTGATGGAACGGAATCCGCCGAATTCATCCGTACTTTTCCCCTGGATCTTTACGACAAATTTATTTCCGTGGACGATATCACCGACCGTACCGACATCCGGTGAATTCGTCTCGACGGAGATGCTGACCATTGGTCCGTTCGTGATGACAATACGTCCATTTCCCATTGCCTCAATTATAGAGTGTTCTGTGATGGAGTGTGTCTGCACGGCGCTCTTCATTTGACCGAATATCTGCGTCCCTTTTTCGCGGAAGGAGAGCATCGGAATGCTGATCTGGACGAAACGGTTGAAATTCCCATGCGCATCATTTCCCGCCAGGAGAAATTTACGTTCACCCCGTTTCAGCATCCACTTCCAGATGTCCATACCGCGCAGGAAGCCGTCCGAATATTCTCCGTTCATAATCTGAATTCCCGCCAAATGTTTCTCCGTCATGTCATTCACATTCCATTCATCGCGGCGGAGCAGCAGTTGCTGAAGAAACGGGACTTCTTCTGTAGGATGAGAAGCGAATGCGACGACATTCTTTTCTTTTTCTGCGAGGATCTCCTGAATGGTATACTCACTTTTTGTCCGGAACCATTTTTCCCCGCCGTCGCCTGAGCCGTGGAAGAACCGTCGGTTTCCATACAGCAGAAAATGGACATTATTGTTGTCTGAATTTGTGCACGAAACCTCTTCACCCCGCAGCACGGCAAAATCCTGTTCAACGGCATTTACTTCGTCTATCTCACGCTGCAGCGCTTTCCATTTGGGAAGCTCAGGATCATTCAGCAAATAATTATCCATCCGGTCATCAAGATCGTACGAATGGTCCGTCACTCCGAAGAAAGAGATACCCATTGCACGGCAAAGTTGCGGAGCTGCCGTGATGGGTGAGCCAAACTCTACCTGATCTTCGGTATAGGTGGAATGCGTGTGCGCATCTCCGTATATCCATCCGTTCACGGCAGGGAGCTTTGTCTTCGAACGGTAGAATTTTAACGGTGCTTTGGATGTGAAGCGATGATTGTTGTTTCGGACGATCTTCGTTTTTCCTTTGTGTGAAATGGTGACCTCAACGTCCATCGTCAGATGACCGAATACCGAAGCAAGCTGTCCGGTGAACGGAAGATCGAAGATCGTATGATAATAATGGGAACGGATATTCAGTGCAGGGGAGAATGGGAATGTCTTCGTGAAGACCTTCGCAGCATTGTGGTACAGATTCAATTTCACGGAATGGATATTCACCGGATACCTATCCGCATCTTTGATCAGGACCATCACAGGATATGGTTTGTCTGGCTCGAGCCGATGCGGTGCATCGGCGATGATCTCCGGCTCGGACTTCTTATAGAGACTAAAGAAGTATTTGAACCGGTAATGCGTCTCAGCGTATGAAAGGAAAAAAGGAAAGAACATTATTATAATAGAGTGATCAAATGATCGATCCGCTGCTGCAATACGGCATGGTCATTCAGATGCTGTGAAAATCCGGAATATGAATTGAATTGCGCAATTGCACGTGTCAGCGAGAACTTTTCCTGTGTTTCGGAATAGCAGATCTTCTGATCTTTCAACCGCTTCGCAAGATATTCCTGTTCCGTCTGCTGCGGTGTGGGAATGAAAATAGCATTTGCACCGAGAAAAGACAAGTCCATCACGGTGCTGTATCCGGGACGGGAGACGATGATGTGCGAGGAAGCGATCGCTTCGGAGAGTTCGTCCGCAGTCAATGCGCTCACAAGAGTCAGCGTTTCGGACAATTTCATTTTCATCGTCCGCTCCGGCGTTCCGCGGACGACCAGCGAGCGCATCGTTGTCTGTCTCAATTGATCAGTGATCAGTTTTTCGAAGACGGTCCGCTGCGGTTCAGGACCCGAAAGGATCACGAGAATGTCGAGTTCCTTCTTGAAAGAATTGATTTTTTTTAAACGGGAGAGCGGTCCGATAAAGAATGAATTCTTCGGAAGAAGGGAATCATGCGACAACTCGCCGCTCAGTCGATCACTTGCCGGGAAATCCGGTATCCACACTTCACCGAACGGCTTGATCAATCTTCCGTTCGCACGATCAACGATCCATTGTCCCCGCCGCAAATATTTTGAGAGCAATATCCTCAGTTGATGCACAATATATATGGATGGTACTTTCGTTGAATAGACTCCCCACCGGTTATCGGAAATGACGGCATCGATATGATGTTCCGCAACGATCGACTCGAGCAGCATATGCTCGTCTGCAATCCCGCGGAAGAATATCGGCAATTGACGGAACATCGTCCACGCCATATTCGCATTCACCGGATAATCGATCGTATAACCGGGAAGGCGGATGTGCTCAAGATCCGGGAATTCTTTCTTCAATAATTCAGCAGGACGATTATCCGCGGCGATGACGACATCAAGATCTTTTGCGAGTAGTTCATTAATGATCGGCACACACCGCGCGGCATGTCCAAGTCCCCAATCCAACGGTGCTATCAGTATCCGTTTCTTGTTCATCGTATCGCTCCAAAATCAAAACCGAGCGATCGTATCTCCGGAATGACATCGTTCAGTATATCGGCGATCTTTTTTTCCGTCAGGTCGTTATCATGAAATACCAGAATGGAACCGTCCCCAAGTTTCTTTAGGGAAATCTCCTTTACTTTTTGATTGGAGTGTGAACTGAAATCTCCCGTCAAACAACTCCACATCACTAATACATATCCCAGTTCTTTAGCCGCCGCGATGGTGTTCCAGGAAAAAAATCCAAACGGTGGTCTAAACAACCGCGGTTTCGACGGGAGGAAAGGAGCGAGGAGTACTTCCGTCTTTACGATCTCTTCTTTCGTCCGTTCTTTGCTGAAGGCAAGTGTACGAGAATGATTGAATGCGTGGATGCCTATGGAATGTCCTTCATCAACGATCCGTTGCACGAGGAACTCTCTTCCCGCAATATTCTTCCCGGAAAGAAAGAATGTCGCACGGACTCCATGCTTCTTCAGAACATTGAGCACGGCGGGTGTTGCGGTTGTATGCGGTCCATCATCGAATGTGAGGTATATCTTTTTTCCCGGCATCTTCCAAAGAAGACCCGGGAAAAACGTCCGGTGAAGAATCCCTGTATGATGGATCATGTCGACTCCTTTTTCATGGAACGCTCTTTCCATTCAAAGGAAAAGAAATATCCGCCGAAGGTCGCCAGCAGCACAAAAGGGATATGGATGATCGCTGTCGGAATGAAATACTTCATTGCTTCCGTCGTTTGTGTTATTCGAGCGAATCGGCGCATGATGATGTAATCGAACAGGATATTTAACGATACGATGATCCATGGGACCACATTCCATTCGATCAGGGTCAAAGGGAGTGTGATCGTCAATGTAAGAAACATGATGAACGTGCAGATCATAAAGAACATCATGTACGTCGGATAATACGCAGTTTGTCCGACCCAGCGCATTCTTTGGTGAAGCACTTCTTTCCACGAATCGACCGGCTGTGTGGAGATAGTTGCATCGCTGCCGAAAGCAAATCGGGCTTTCCAATGGCCGGTTGCCGTCAGTTTCTGCGCAAGGAGCGAATCGTCGCCGGTATTGATGTGTGTGAGTGTTTCAAATCCGCCGGTCTCATCGAATGCCTGAATGCGAAATGCCATGTTGCTTCCGTTGCTCACAAGAACACGTCCGTTTCCGATGGCACCTGCTGCTATTGCTGTGTAGGAAATAAAATCGAGGAATTGAATTCCCCAGAAGAGCGAAGAGAGTCCTTGTTTCTTCTCATAGACGGTCACGCCGGTCACCACGCCGACATGTTCTTCGAAATAGGAATTGATGGCGGCGATCCACCGCTCTGATGCAATGCAGTCGGCATCCGTGGTGACGATGATGTCGCTGATGGAATGCTGAATTCCCAATATCATTGCTCTGATCTTCGGGGAGCGAATAGATGATGATATATCCGAACTTAATACAGAGATCTGAAATGGCGACGATGCTGAGATCCTGTGGACGATCTCCGCAGTCTTATCCGTTGATTGATCGTCAACGACGATGATCGAAAGTTTGTTTTTCGGAAAATCCTGTCTCATCAATGATGTGAGACAGCGTTCAATATTCTTTTCTTCATTGCGGGCAGGGATG
>CAIVNT010000458.1 GCA_903907305.1 uncultured Ignavibacteriota bacterium | reverse complement strand
GACCCGTTCTTTACCACAAAAGAAAAAGGGAAAGGGACCGGGCTCGGCCTTTCCATTGTCAACGGTATCGTCCGAAGTCACAACGGATTCATCGATGTGCAATCCATAAAAGGAACCGGAACGATATTTACATTGTATTTCCCTGTCGTTGCCGGTGCGTCGGCCGACCATACTGCATTGCTTCCCGCAGAGATATTGAGAGGGAAAAAAGTCCTCGTCGTGGACGATGAACCACTTCTACTACACATTCTCACCGAGACACTTGAATCCAGCGGACTGACGGTGATGACGGCATCCGACGGATTTTCCGCATTGGACATACTCCGGAATCACGGCAAAGCGATCGATATGGTGATCACCGATTTCAGTATGCCCACCATGGATGGAGCAGCATTGTACCGGGAAATGCGGAAGCTCGATCCATCGATCCCTGTCATCCTTTCCTCCGGTTTTCTGGATCCGGTCATCCGCTCCCAGCTGCTGAAGGATGGTATCCGGCAGATCATCAATAAACCATTCAGATCAGAAGAGATCATCCGGGCGGTGGATTCAGCACTTTCCCTACCATCACGGACCACTTTATAACGATAATGCTGTTTTATTTTAAGGCACACAATGGCAGAACTAAAGAGCAAAATACTGATCGTCGATGATGAACCTGATATGAGAACGATCATCGACGACATCCTTACCGATGCAGGATATGAAACTTTTCTGGCTGAGAATGGATCACATGCATTGGCACTCGCTTCTACGGTAGCGCCGGACCTGATCCTGAGCGACATTCAAATGCCCTCCATGAACGGATACGAACTTTTGAACACCGTAAAGATCGATACTGAGCTGGGAAAGATCCCGTTCGTGTTCATGACCGGCGTGAATGTGGCAACATACGATCTGCGGAAAGGAATGGATCTCGGTGCTGATGATTATCTGACGAAACCGTTCTCGACCGAAGAGCTTTTGAATGCTATCGCCTCCCGTTTAAGAAAACAGCTTCTCTGGAAATCATTCATGGATTCAAAACTGGCAAAGAACCAGACCGGCTTCATTATGCTTCTTTCGAATGAACTGCATATTCTCGTTATGGATATTCTGGAACATGCTCAGTCCCTGCTCGCCGGAAGAAATCCTTCAGTCTCCGACGTAGAAACAGCGGCAGCAATGATCACCCGTTCGGGAAAACGGCTCGGCCATCTTCATGAAAATATCCTGTACTATTCCATGCTGCAGGTGTGGGTGAAAGATGCGGAAAAGATCACTGCGATGAAGAAGGAAATAACACCGTCCTACATATCCGTCCTGACGTCTATCATCAGCGAGAATGTTCGTGCTAAGACACGAACGGGCGAGATCCGGATAGAATGTTCCGACTCCGCGGTGCTGATGTCTCCGCCCGATTTCGGAAAGATCATGGACGAACTGCTCGACAATGCCTGTAAATTCTCCGATCAGAAAAAGTTGATCAGCATCTCCTCTGCGCAGGAGAAAGGAATGCTCCGTTTGACCGTTCGGGACGAAGGGCGTGGAATAACCGACGATGAAATTGCGCAGGTGGAATCGCTGTTCAGAAGTGAGTCTGCACCGCATCGGATTCCGGAAAGCGGTATCGGTCTGACGATTGCAGCAACACTCGTTGAATTGTACGGCGGCACGATCACGTTCGAAAGGATTTCCAACGGAGGCACCGCCGTTACGGTAACTCTACCGACCTCCGTTTCGGCAGCATGATCCGGTGAGGATCATCGTATGACACAGACACAAAAAAGCCGGCGCATACCGGCTTTTTTTGTATACAATGATAACCTTTAGAACTTTGCCGGAACTTCGCCTGGAATGAACTTCAGCGATTCCGAATTGAGACAGTACCGCAATCCTGTGGGACGGGGACCATCCTCGAACACATGTCCAAGATGTGCATCGCAGCGCGCGCAGTTGATCTCCACACGACGCATACCAAAACTGTTATCCGTTTTCTCCTCGACATGATCTTTCATCACCGGCTGGAAAAAACTCGGCCAACCTGTTCCGGAATCGAACTTTGCATTCGACGCAAAGAGCGGAAGCTCACAGCAGACGCAAATGTAGATCCCTTCTTTCTTGTGATCGTAGAATGCGCCGCAGAACGCTCTTTCCGTCCCCGCCTCGCGTGCAATGGCGTACGTTTCGGGAGAAAGTAATTTCTTCCATTCTGTTTCGGTCTTGACAACCTTCGGCATTCCTGTATGATAGGCATCCTTCAGATATTCTGCGATCGTTTTCATGGTGGAATCCTTTGATGAGGGTGGATATTTTCGTTTTTGCATCATGCTCCCGAGCGGTTTCTCGGAAATCGCCGCCGTGAGTGCAACAATAATCACCAACGCGAGCACGATGAGTAAAATAATGGTTTGTTTGCTCATAGGTTTTCTTCCTTTCACCCTTTACAACAGCACAACAGGCAGAATTGTTCTCCCATAATGATAACAAAAGTCTCACAAAAATGTGATACTTTCTGTCTGAAAGATTTCTCCACGACTGCCCGTCGTCTGTTTGGCGGGAATCGCACGAATATACACGAATACAAGGCTATCGCAAAGGCGTTAAGATGCAAAAAAAAGTAAAGATGAAAACGTTCAATCATTTTCAATGTATACTTTGAGAAGGGAAAATTATTGTTCGTGCTTTTTTCGTGTTATTATTGGAGTGTATTGAAGGTGTATAAAATAAAAAGACCGGCGATGGCCGGTCCGGTAAAACTGTATTTGGGATCAGTGCTGTCAGTTGCCTTGTGAAGTCGGAGTCTCTTCATGAAAACTGGAAGAGATGCCGTCCATAATATGCACACGGGCGCGGATCTCATTCAGTTTCTGCATGATGGCGATGACCTTCTCGCTGCTGTTCTCGGCAAGCGCGGTAACGAATTCCTTGATATCATTATCGTCGCACTGTTGGAGCGTCTCTTCTGAAAGGCGGACGATCTCGGACTCCAATTGAAGTGCGCGCGTCAAGGAGTTGCAGGTGTTACGGCAGTTGTGTTCACAATAAAAATCGTTCATCATCATATAACCTCCGCTTGCTGTTCTACGTTGTTCGTCTTATGTGTCTCTGCAAATTTCTGCCCCGTGCGCAATGCTTCTTCGTTCAACGGAATAAGATGGTGATGCCGCTCGGGCAGCACTTCCCTCAATGCCTGAATAACGTTCGCAATGGAGACGATGGGACGGCGTTCGAGGAATGCTCCGAGAAGGATCATATTCGCGATCTGTCTCTTCCCCATCTGTACCGCTTCGGCCACGGCGGGGATCGTTAGGATCTCGATGTCCTTCCGTGTGCTCGGAGTGATGATGGTGGATTCCTCGCAGAGAAGCAGTCCGCCGGGTTTCACTTTGCTGTCGAACTTCTCCAGCGACGGCTGATTGAGGATGATGGCTGAGTCGAACATCGTGACGATGGGCGAACTGACCTTCTTCGGCGAGACGATAACGATGCAATTCGCAGTTCCGCCCCGCATCTCCGGTCCGTAGGCCGGCATCCAGCTGACTTCTTTTCCTTCTTTCATTGCGGAGTAGGAGATGATCTGTCCCATTGAAAGAACTCCCTGTCCCCCGAATCCTGCAATGATGATTTCCTGATTATCGATCATACTGATTTCTCCTTTGTCATTTCATTGAAGCAGGCACTTTGATATCGCCCGGCGGAAAATACGGGAACATATTCTTTTCCATCCACTCGTTCGATTCGACGGGATTCATCTTCCAGCCCGAAGGACAGTTGGACATCACTTCGATGAAACATGTCCCTTTCTTTTGTTTCTGAAATTCGAGGGATGTCTTGAATGCTTTTTTCAATTTTCTCACTGCGGTCGGCGTATGCACCGCATGCCGCGCGACATAATATGCGCCGGGAAGCATTGCGATCATCTCCGTGATCTTCAGCGGGTACCCTGCCGTGTGTTCATCGCGGCCGTACGGTGATGTCGATGTGACCATTCCGCACAACGACGTCGGTGCCATTTGCCCGCCGGTCATTCCATAAATTCCGTTATTCACAAACACCATCAGAATGTTCTCACCACGGTTCACTGTGTGGATTGTTTCGCCTGTACCGATCGCCGCAAGATCCCCGTCCCCCTGATATGAAAAAACATATTTGTCAGGAAGTACGCGACGAACTCCCGTAGCAACAGCGCTTGCTCTGCCGTGTGCCGCCTCCTGCATATCCACATTCATATAATGATAGGCAAAGACCGAACAGCCGACGGGAGCTACTCCCACAGTCTGTTCAGCAATTCCCATTTCGTCAATCACTTCCATCAGAATTTTGTGGACAACGCCGTGACCGCAGCCGGGACAGTAATGCATCGGCGTATCGGTAAGCGTGATCGGTTTTTGGTAAACTGTTTCCATCGTGCTGATATCGATCGTATCTTTTGCATTCGTGCTCATAGATACCCCGCCGATTGGTTCGCTTGCTGTTGTTTTTCGGACATTGCTTCCACTTCAAGCATGATCTCTTCCGGTGTGGGAATCATTCCTCCCATGCGTCCTTTGAAATAGACCGGACATTTTCCATTTACGGCCAGACGGACATCTTCCACCATTTGCCCTGCGTTCATTTCCACCGTCAGGAACATCCTCATCGGATCGGCAAACGAAGCAATGATCTCGGTCGGGAACGGATACAATGTGATCGGGCGAATAACG
>CAIVNT010000457.1 GCA_903907305.1 uncultured Ignavibacteriota bacterium | reverse complement strand
ACCGGACGGACTTTCGGGCAATGAGGATTGCGGGCAGATGTCCGCCTGGTACGTGATGAATGCTATGGGATTGTATCAGGTGACACCGGGGAATCCTGAATACACGATAACAGCTCCTTTGTTCGATTCTGTGAAGATCCATCTTGAGAACAAAAAACAATTCGCTCTTATTGCACCACGACATTCCCCGAACGATCGTTACATCCGATCCGCGAAGAAGAATGGGAACGAGATGAAAGAGCTTTTCCTCTCCCACAGCGATATCGTCAACGGAGCAACAGTCGGGCTTGAGATCAGCAAAGATATTTCACACACATACGACAACGTAAAGACCGGACTTATGCCGCTCAAAATTCCATTTACCTCCGTTCCGTATTTTTCATCTGCAGAAAATTCGTTCCGCGATTCCGTTAACGTTACCCTTCACACCGTGGAAAATGATGCTGCGATCTATTATTCGGTCACTACCGGCAGACTGGAATGTCAAAAAGCCATGCGGTATGAACATCCCATAACAATAAAAGAGCGGTCAACGGTGGAAGCATTTTCGCTCCGGAACGGTATCAGCAGCGGAACGGTGAGTGCATTGTTCACAAAAACATCTTTTACCGGAACGATCACGATAAAAAATCCATATAGTGACCAATATACCGGCGGTGGAAACGATGCATTGGTGGACGGGATCTACGGCGTGGAGGATTTCCGCGTGGGACACTGGCAGGGATTTGAACAGAATGATCTTGATGCAGTGATCGATCTTGGAAGTATCAAAAAGGTGGAACGCATCTCAACAGGATTTTTGCAGGATAATAATGCATGGATCTTTTTCCCTCAAAAGATCGAGTATTCCGTTTCGTTGGATGGAGTTTCATATGAAACAATTTTTTCCGGAACGACCGGAGTAGCACCGCAACAAGAGGGGGCCATGATCAAAGAAACAGGAGTTTCAGTTTTTCAGAAGATACGATACGTAAAAGTTCATGCTGAGAACATGGGCCTTTGTCCTCCGTGGCACAAAGGGAGCGGCAGCAAAGCGTGGCTGTTTGCGGATGAGATCGTGATACAATAACGATGAATCTGAGATATTGTATTAAACGCGCTTCAGATTCTTCACTACTTCCCTATGACCATACACTATGGGATAGCAGATCGGCTCGACATGTATGCAGATGGAGTCTATCTAAGGAAAAAAATCATAGGGATGGACTCCATCTTTATATCGTATAAAAAAAAGAATCCTGACGGTGCGCGTCAGGATTCTTTTTTTCACATCTATTTTCTTCTTAATTCACTTTGATCAATTCCACGACAAAGATGAGCGTGGATCCGGGCGGAATGAACTGGCCGACCGGCTGTTCGCCGTAGGCAAGATTGTACGGAATATAGAATTCGAACTTCGCCCCTTCTTTCATCAGCATCACCCCTTCCGTCCACCCTTTGATCACTTGATTCACTTTGAACGTTGAGGGTTCTTTCCGCGCATACGATTCGTCGAATACAACTCCGTTGATCAGTTGACCGCGGTAATGCACGGTAACGGAGCTGGTCTCCGCCGGTACAGCACCGGTTCCCTCACGGAGGATCTTGTACTGCAGACCGCTTGCGGTTGTTTTGACACTATCCTTTTTTCCGTTGGCGGCAAGGAACTCCGCTCCTTCTTTCTTGTATTTTTCAGAGATAGCAGCAAGTTTCTGATCGTCATTCGATTTGGGAGCCATCTTCTGGAAGATATCCATACATTCTTTGATCTCCTCCGGCGACATCTGATTCTCTTTTCCCTCGAGCGCTTCCTTGATTCCCAGCACGAATGAGGAATTGCGAAGGGGAAATTTGTTCGTTTTTACATTGGCGCTCACTTTCAAACCGAGATCATATCCGCTGAGATAGCTCATCTTCTCTTCGTTCGTTTTCAGGATGGATGATTTTGTTTTTTTCGGCTTTGCCGGTTCGGTCTTCGGCTGCTGTGCAACAACACCGAATGATACAAGACAAAGAACAACCACTACTGCAAAGAACTGCTTCATTACCACTTCTCCTGTTGTTAAAATTGATTTTTGGGTTAACAAATATACCGAATGTTGCAAGGATTACAAACCGTGTTTTTTCAGAATTGGAAAGAGCAATTCCCTCCACGCATCATACCCTGCCGCGGTCAAATGTACACCGTCCGTCGTAAACTCGTCGCGCAGCACGCCGTTCGAGGAAAGAACGGCATTGACATCAATGAATGTGATCGAATGCTCCTGTGCATACTCCTTCAGCAGATCGTTCAGCTGTTTCACAAGCGGATTTTTCTCTTCTGTCCTCTTCCATTTAGGATTGACGTGCAGCGTGGACTGGATGACAGGAATAACCTTATGCAGTCGAAGTGTGTCGATCACAGCGCAGTAATTTTTGAAGATGAGTTCCACCGGCGCATCCGCATACAGATCGTTGATTCCCGTCATGATAAAACAGAGCTTCGGATGGAGTCCATACACATACTGCAGGCGATGGAGCATACCAAGCGTATTATCCCCGCCGATACCGCGGTTCGCGATCCGTTCCCTGCCGAGCAGATCATTCCAGTTCCCGCCTGCCGTGATGGAGTTGCCGAGGAAAACAATATCCGCTTTTTTCATTTTGGACATTGCGAACATCTCCGTCTGATTCTTATACACCGTACTTTTCAGATAAAGAGAATCATACGGCGTTTGAGAAAGGAGTGTTCCGATACAAACGGCACTGAGAAAGAATATTCTTTTCATTTCATCTTTGTTTTCAGAAATGCCAGTGCAGCAGCATTCGCTTCTGCGGTCTTTTCCTTGTCGTGTTTCGGGTTGCTCGGATTCGCAAACGCGTGAACGGCATCGAAGTTCTTCACTGTCAGTTTTTTCTTCGCCGCTTTCATATCCTTCTCGAATTGACCGACCACTTCACCGTTGATGTATGCATCCTGCGTTGCGAAGATGCCAAGCACATCGCAGGTGAGCAACTTCAGTTTTTCCACACTCTTCTCCGGCATTCCGTAATAGATCACGCAGCCGGCAGCTTGTTTTCCTGCCATCAGCGCGGTCTGCATGGACCAGCCCCCGCCAAAACACCAGCCGAGAGTTGAGATCTTTGCCTTCGCGCCGGCATAATCGATCACCGATTGAATGATGGCCCGTGCACGTACTTCATTTACTTCACCGACATATTTCTTCGCAGAATCCGGGACCATGGCAACCTTGCCGTCATACAGATCGAGGGCGATCACATTCACATTGCCGATCTCATGCTGCCAGTTCTCCGCTTCCTGTTTGATATAATCGTTCAATCCCCACCATTCATGGAACACGAGCAGGTAATTGTTCGTCGGCTTTCCTGCCATTACCTGATAGACCACCGTTTCAAGTCCATCGGCGGTTTTCAGAGTTTTGGATTCGCCCCCCACCGATTTGAACACAAACGGTTCGGGCGCTTCATGAAGCGACACGAATGCCATCTCTTTTCCAAATGCAGCGAATTCTTCCGTGGCTGTCGGTCCGCAGCACGATTTCTTTTCACCGGCAAGACATACGTATGCGGTAAGAATTGTGAATATGAGTATTTTGTTCATCTGTTTCCCCTGATTGATAAGTGATGAGTGACAATAAATTTACTACGCACGGTCGCTGCAAAAACTCTAAAACACAAAAGTATCACAAAATAATTTATCGCGGAATTTCGTGTTTGAATGTATACCGGGGAATCGTCGTTAAGCAATAACATTCGCCTCACGTTCCAGCCGTACGCTAAAGACCGATTCAACACCGGACTGTATCTCCATTGCTAACCGCAGCAGCGCATCAACAGTTCCATTGTAATTGACGAGCGCCAACGTATGATTCTCCGAAATTCCGACGCCGTCCTTCTTCGTCCCCTTCTTGAACCCGGCCTTCTCTATCAGCCATGCTGCGGGAATTTTTTTCTTCTCTTCAAAAGGAAATGTGGGCACCGGTGAACCATCGCCGATCGTTGTCCACACATCGCACACGTGCTGCAGCACATCAGCATCAACGATGGGGTTGAGGAAGAATGAACCGACGGAACGCGTGTTGGGATCGTTCGGATCGATTACCATCGATTTTTTCTTCCGCAGACTGATGACAATATCTCTCGCCGCGATCAATGAGTCGCGCCCATCGGCAAGAGTGGAAAGATCCACGGATGCTTCGATGATCTTCTTCACTTCGGGATAATGGATGGTAGGACGTCCGTTCTTTTTCAATCGGAACGTCACCGATGTGACGATATATTTACCTGCATCGGTCGTTTTAAATCTGCTTGTCCGGTAGGAAAAATTGCATTCAGTATTTGAAAAAGTGATCTCGTTGAGTGTTGCACGCTCCAGCACTTTCACCGAATCGATCGAATCCTTTACTTCCTGCCCGTACGCGCCGACATTCTGTATGGGAGTAGCGCCGACGCTTCCCGGAATCCCGGAAAGGCATTCGATTCCGGAGAATCCTTTCTCCACCATTAATTGGACAAATGAACCCCAATCCTCACCGGCAAGCGCGGTAACGAGAATATCGCCACCATCCTCCACGTACGATATTCCCTTCATACCGATCTTGAGCACGCACCCCTGATAACCGGAATCGGAAAAGATGGTGTTGCTGCCGCCGCCGAGGATATGGACGCGCACTTCCCGTCCCGCGGCAAAGCGGAGCGCATCCTGCAGTTCGTAGACCGAAGTGCATTCGCAGAAAAAATCCGCCGGACCGCCGAGGTGAAGCGTGGTGTACGGTTTCAGTTCGATATGTTCTTTTATGGAAAGCATTAAAATATTTATTCAATAGAACACTGATTAGACGGATCCGGCGGATGCACACAGATAGAGCAACAATATTAACGGAGTTTTCACCGCTGGCTCTTTCGCAAAAATAAAATTTATCTGCCACGGACAGAAGTCTCTAAACTACATTTTTTCCGTGTTAATCCGCTAAATCCGTCTAATCCGCGGCCTATTGGGTTATTGCATTGAGGCTTTGCGTATCCGGTCCATCAACGCAAGGCCGATGCCATCTTCACTCACCTGTTCGCAGTAGATCGTTTCCATATCGTGCGCGTCGCATTCGCGGAAGAAATGGAACAGCGACCGCGCGTATTCTTCTTCGTTCCGGCAGATCTTCTTCATGCCGAATGAATTCTTCCTGACAGACCGGAGTCCAATATATGCAGACCTCTTCATCGGAACCGTTTCGCCTACACCGCTGACGATGAACACATACGCGAAGGGAGAATAATGACGGTATTTCACACCGGGACTCTTCGGAACTTTCGACTGCTGTTTCTGCAGCCGTGTCGAAGGAATCACTTCACGCAATTGCTCAAGTGTGACACCGCCGGCTCGAAGGATAACAGGCGAACTACCCGTACAATCCACCACGGTCGATTCAACACCGACCCGCGACGGGTCCCCCTTTAAGATGCAGGGAATCCTGCCGTTCAGATCGCTCTTCACCGCCTGCCACGTGGTGGGACTCGGAGAACCGGAAAGATTCGCCGATGGTGCTGCCACAGGAACTCCGCACGCGTTCAAGAATTTTTGTGCAATCGTATGTTTCGGAATGCGGACACCGACCGTCGACAATCCCGACGTCACCAAAGACGAGATCCTCTTGTTCTTCGGCAGCACGAGCGTGAGAGGACCGGGAAAGAATTCTGCGATCAGTTTCTCGGCATGCCTGGAGATAGACGAAACAACGGAAGGGATTTGATCCACCGAACCGACATGAACGATGAGCGGATTGTCCGATGGACGGCCTTTTGCCGCGTAGATCTTCTTCACTGCATCGGAGTCGAATGCGTTGGCGCCGAGTCCATACACCGTTTCCGTCGGGAATGCTGCAACATGATTGCGCGCGATGATCTCTGCTGCTGCTTTATATGAAGTGGTGATGAGTGTCCGCATTCTGCTAGAATCCCACCTTGTATTTTTTCTTTTTCGGTTCCGCCATTAATCTGCGTATCGCATCAAACACGATCTTGATATGATGATCATGAGTCTCATATTTCCGTTCCAAGCCCTCCAATTTTTTCATCAGCTCACTGTTCGATGAAAGGAGTTCACGGAGTTGAACAAATGTGCGCATAATGGCAATATTCACTTGAACTGCCCGCTTGCTTTTGAGAACGCTTGAAAGCATTGCCACTCCTTGTTCGGTAAAAGCATAGGGTCGTTTACGAACACCGCCCCAGTTTGATATCACAAAGTGTGATTTCAAGATCGCATATTCTTCCCCGGTCAATTGAAACATAAAATCTTCAGGGAACCGATCCTTATTTCGTTTCACTGCCTGCATCAATGCCCGATGTTCTACTTTATACAGTTCAGCAATTGATCCGCTCAGCATCACTTTTTGTCCCCGAATGATTACAATTCGCTCACCTATTGCTTCGGATCGAATGAGTTGCGTCATAGAATAGTGCTATTCCAATAGTGAAAATGAATGTGCTCGAATATAACGAATTTTATAAAAAATAATCGGTCCCGAAGCTGAATCTTTATTGCTTCTGCGGCATCATATCCTCAGTTATTTGCCACACAATCATGCATTCATGTCATCACGTCATTCGATCGATAAGGCAATTTTATGAAACTATTCAGTTTGTTTTCAGCATTACTCATCGTTTCCCTCCACTTTTCCTTCTCTCAATCACCCATTCCGGCGGCAAATGACGGATCTGTCTCCGGCGAGGTCCGGGATGCAGTCACAAAACAGCCGCTGCCAGGAGCAAATGTGATCGTTTCAGGGACTTCGCTTGGTACAAGCTGCAACACGGACGGATATTTCGTCATAAAGAATCTTACACCCGGAAAACATATTTTGAAAGCAACTATGCTTGGTTATGAATCAGCGATCAACGCCGATGTTGTCGTCAGTCCTGTGCGGAATAAAAAGATCATCTTCGAGTTGAACACATCTTCCATTGAAATGGGAGCGGTGGAAGTGGAGAGCGATTATTTCGCAAAGCCGAACGACAACCCTGTCAGTATGAGAACACTCACGCCGGAAGAGATCCGCCGTTCACCGGGTTCGGGGGAAGACATTTTCCGCGTGATGCAGTCCATGCCCGGCGTTGCGACCGCTGGGGGAAAAAGCGCGCAGCTGATCGTCCGCGGAGGCAGTCCGAACGAGAATCTCACACTGTTGGATAATATCGAGATCTATAATCCGATCCACTTTGCGCGGACCGGCGAATCGATGGGGATCATCAGCATTGTGAATCCTGCGCTTCTTGAAAAAGTGGATTTTCTGACCGGCGGATTTCCCGCACAGTACGGCGACAAGATGTCCTCCGTCTTCGATATGAAACTGCAGGACGGAAACAAGGAATTATATAACACGGATGTGAATGCAAACATCGCCGGTTTCGGCGTGATGGTGGACGGTCCTGTCGCAGAGAACAGCACAATGATCCTTTCGCTGCGCAGAGGATTTCTGGATGTTCTCACCGGCATCATGGGCAAACCCGCTGCACCGCGATATTATGATGCGGTCGGAAAGATCACCTACGATCTCGACAAGAACAACCGCATCAGTCTTGTCGGCTTCTATTATATAGATCAGATCGACAAACTCGGAACATCGAAAGAATCATCGGCAATGAGCAAGTATGAATATCTCGCGCGTGATGATTACGGTTCCGCGTTCGGATTGAATTGGCGTTCACTATTATCGCATAATGCATTTTTAATGACGACCCTCTCCGCCACCGGCAACGGTTGGACGACGAATCAAGGGACACTCACCAATCATTCGCTCCGCGGCGAGGATATCCTTGAAAAAGAGTATATGCTCAAATCAGAACTGACGTATCAATTCTCCCCCTCGCTGAATATAAAATTCGGCGTCATGGGAAAAGCCATTGACTCCAAAAACATCACCTGGACACCCGAAGACACGACAAGAAATGGTACGATCGTTCCGGCAACAACGATCTCGTTTCTCCCGAATACGACCTCCAAAGCAGCATTGTATATACAATCTTCCTATACCATCATGAAACCGTTGACGATCTCGGCAGGACTTCGCTATGATCAATTCGCTATGACAAATGAAATTGTGATCAGCCCGCGGCTTGCACTATCCTACAAATTCATCGAATCGACTTCACTGAATCTTGCCTGGGGAAAATTCGAACAGACACCGGCGAGCTATCAGATCTCTCCCGATCCGCGGAATCTTTCGCTCAACAGCAGCAAAGCGATCCACTATGTAGCGGGAATTGAACATCTTCTTGCCGATGATACCCGAATAACAATCGAAGCATATCAAAAAGATATCCACGATGTGATCGTCGATCCGGACAGTTCGAATCTGCTGCTGAACACCGGGAGCGGATATGCACGCGGGATCGAACTCTCGTTGCAGAAAAAATTCACTAACGGATTCGTCGGAAGCGCATCGTATTCCTACTCCCTCTCGCGCAGACAGGACAACGCTTCCTCACCGGAATATGATTTCGAGTATGATCGTCCGCATATCGTGAATCTTCTCGCGGGAATGGAGATCGGCGAAGGATGGCAGATCGGCGCGAAGTTCCAGTTCGCATCGGGGAATCCTTACACACCTGTGATCGGTGTCGTAAAAAAGGGGGGTATCTTCTATCTTGTGGATGGTGCTGTGAACTCAGCACGCTATCCGGATTATCATAAACTCGATATCCGTGTGGATAAACAATTCATTCTTGAAGGCTGGTCCATCACCGCGTATCTCGATCTGTGGAATGTCTATGCACGCGACAACATTATGTCCTACAACTACAAAGCGGATGTGAACGGAACGATCGTTATGACACCGAAATATGATTTCGGCGTGATGCCAATCGTGGGAGTGACGGCGAAGTTCTAGTCAGCATTGGTTGCAGTCCACCTGTGAATATTTCTTTAAATGGTGGACTGCAACTACATATGAACGCTATTCACACTCCTGCACAGTTCTGTTGAACTTTGTTACATCGAACCCTTTCGCTTTCACCCGCTCCATGAGCATCGCATAAACATCATTGCTCATTGATTTCGTCCGCGAAAGGATCCAACAGTATTTTCTGCTCGGTACGCCGACGACAGCATACGAATAATCATCCGCCAGTTCTATCACCCAATAATCACCTTTGAACGGCCAAAAGAACTGCACTTTCAGTTTTGCATTATTCGAGCCCTCCACAACGAATGCTTTTCCTATCGCCTGTGCGATTTCATCCTCTTTTTTACATGTATTCGTAACGGTCAACACACCATCTTCACGCAATTGATATTCAGCAGTGGTGCATCGGCATCCCTCCTGACGGGAGAATGGTAATGAAGCGACCTCGAACCATTTTCCCGCGTACCGGTTCACATCAACATTCGAAACAGTCTCCAACGGAGCATAATCGTTTGAAAAGAACATTGCGCATCCCGAAAAGATCATCATTACGATAATTGCCACACTGTAGATATTCATCATTACCTCCCTTTCAATGTTACAAAAAGGTACTCAATTATTGCCCGACATAACGGATAAACTAGTGCCACTTCTCATAAATAATCTTGTAAAAATATTGTTCATCCTGAGCAAGCGCCGCACATTTTGAGGTCCTTCGACGCGGCCATAAAGAAATTCGAGCCTTGCTCAGGATGACCATGGTGCGGCGCGCGCCGAAGGATGATCAAATACAATATTACTTTTGAGAAACAGCACTAGATTCCATCTGCAGGAAGATCTTTTGGAAGATGGATTCCAACTTGCGTTGTTTATTCACTATATTTCTTCATGAAGAACGGCGAATTTCAATTTTTAGTGAACGGAACTCACATCTATTACTCTGTAGTGGGTTCCGGCACTCCTCTGCTCATCGCTCCCGTCACCTGGGGTGTGGACGGCCACCGCTGGACGTCGCTCGATACACTTGCTGAGCATTTCACGCTCATCCGACTGGACCCGCGCGGCACGGGCGGCTCCGGCGCTGTTGCTGACAAGAATGAATATGGGATCCCTACTCTTGTCGAGGATATTGAAGCACTCAGGATCCATTTGAACATTGAACAATGGAACGTGATGGGTCAATCCGCCGGCGGATGGACAGCGCTGGAATATGCGCTCACGTATCAGTCAACGATCGGCCATCTGATCATCGTCTGCTCAGCGCCGACGGGAAAATTCCACAAGAACACATTCCGTGATCCGCTCCATCCATTGTTCCCGCAGTTCGAGAAGATCTCTCAGGATGTACGCTCCCTTCCCGCCGCCGAGCGGGTGAAAGCGTTCAACCGCGCGGTCTATCAATTTGATGTGCAGTCGGATGAATCAAAAAGAACGATCGACCACATCTTTGCGGCGGCGGCATTCAATGCACAGCGGAACCAATTTTTTGTGATGAACGAATTGAACCGCTACAATGTAACGGATCGACTTCGTGAGATAGACCTGCCAACACTCGTGATCGGAGGAAAGCACGATGCGCACGTTGCTCCTGAATGGAGTGAAGTGATCGCGGAGAATATTCCGAATGCACAATTGGTAATGATGCAGCATTCTGGACATTTCCCGTGGCTGGATGAACCGGGATTATTCTTTGATTCGATCAGGTATTTTATAAAGCAATAGAACACGGAAAAAGCGGAAAGAAAAAATTTCCACGGGTAAGAAAAAATAAGGTGTCATTCCCGCGTGATCCTGGTCGAAGACTCGACTCTTCGAGCGGGAATCTATTTATAGATCCCCGATAGAAGCTCCGCTTTTTGAGTCCCGCAAGACTGAGTCCCAAAGTGCGGGACACTCGAGGATGACATATTTGATAAACCATATTTGCTCTCGGAATACATATGAAAAATACATCACTTCTTTTGTTGTTCATTCTCACAACGTCTCTCTTTTCACAGACATATGAACTGCCGGCGTCGTGGAAGCTCATCACTCACGACAGCATCCAATTTGCGGAACCGGATTATGATGACGCGCATTGGTCCACCGTAACTGTGCCGGCACAGTGGGAGACGCAGGGCTTCGCGAATTATGACGGCTATGCGTGGTACCGCGTTAATTTCTCTCTTCCTGCAAAAGCGCTGAAAGAAGAATTGTATCTTCTGCTGGGAAAGATCGATGATGTGGATGACACATTCCTCAACGGTATTCCGGTCGGTTCTATGGGAAAGTTTCCACCCAAGGACGAGTCCGCATGGAATCAGCAGCGCATCTATAAACTCGCACCTCGGTCTTTGAAGAGACACAACACTCTCGCCATCCGTGTGTATGACGGCGGCGCGCCCGGCGGAATCATCGGCGGATTGATCGGTCTCTATACCAAGAAGGCATATATGGACGAGATGTACCTCGGTCCCGCACCAAAGAATTCGTACACCAAACTAACAACGAGCAACGGACTGATCGCCGCAGTCTATGATGACAAGACGAACAGGATCGAGAACGCAATGCCGCATATCTTTCAGGCGTACGATTCATCGCAGTCCGTCCGTGCATTTGCATACGGTATCCGTCCGAACATCACTGAAAAACCGAAATCCGTCCGCTACGAAACAAATACGCATGTGATCCATGCACAATACAACCGATTCTCCATCGACTATTTCGCTCCATTCACAACCGAAGAAAAGATCCTGTATGCCGTCGTCCGCGGCAAAGAAGCGGATATTGCATCGCTCACATTCCAGTCCCAAGCCGGTGCGGGCGAACTACTTCTCAAGAATACATCAAGAAAAAATGAACGGTATTTTCTTTTTTCCTTCAACGATTCATTGCAGAACAATTCCGCCGCAATCCAACATGCAGCGGAAAGAATTGCGGCCGCAAAGACATCACCGGTGGATGATGAACTCCAATTCATGAAGAACATTTTTTCTTCAGCGCGAATTCCGAAAACGATCTCACAGAAAGAACGAAATGTCGTCGAACAATCCATTGCCGTCCTCAAAATGTCGCAGGTAGGCGAGAAAGAAATATTTCCACTCGCGAAAGGACAGATCCTGGCCTCACTACCCCCCGGCGTATGGAATATCGCGTGGGTTCGGGACGGTTCGTATTCCATCATGGCATTGTCACGTCTTGGATTGTTCAGCGAAGCAAAAAAAGGACTCGCCTTCATGTTGAATGCCGAATCGAATCATTACAAAACGTTCCTCCATAAGGATGGAAATGATCATGGTATTGGAATGGATTATCAGATCTCCGTCTGCCGCTATTTCGGTGTCGGAAAAGAGGAATCCGATTTCAATACCGAAGGGCCGAACATTGAGATCGACGGATTTGGTCTCTTCCTTTCCGCACTGTCGAAGTATGTTCAGGAAAGCGGCGATACAGCGTTCGTCCGTACATATCTTTCCACACTCACCGATCGAATAGCAGAACCGATCCTCCATTCCACTGCCGAGAACGGACTGATCCGCCGCGAGTCGGGGCCGTGGGAACGGCATTTGCCCGGCGAGCAGTATTCCTACACATCGGCGGTCTGCGCAGCAGGACTTCATGATTTTGCCGAACTGTGTAAACGAATGAATATGCAATCCGAAAAATATTATGACGGAGCCGTCCGCTTAAACGACAGCATCCTGAAAAATCTTGTGGACAGTGACGGAGCAGTGATAGGAAGAACGAATGCTGAGAAGTCCAATAAAGAATATTACGACGGCGGTACATTCGAAGTATTCGCATCGGGGGTCCTGCGCAATAAAGACCTATTTTTACGGCATATGAAAGCGTATGAAAAAGTTCTCCGCGTGCCCGATGCGATGCGAGGATATATCCGTATCAAGAGTCCTGACTGGTATGAGAGTCAGGAATGGCTTTTTCTGGATGCAAGGATCGCAACGGCATATGTGTTGTTCGGCGAGAAGAAAAAAGCAAAGCATCTTATCGACTGGATGACCGCACAATCATCGTTCAATTATAATCTGATCCCTGAGATGTACGGCTATGAAGACGCAACGTACGAGGGGGCGATCCCGATGGTTGGTTTTGGTGCTGGCACATATGTTATTGCTCTGCTGGATTTCTACCGCTGAAGAATGATACTGGCAAATGCACTGTTTGGCGACAATGGAGGGAAAAGCATCGCCACTCCCGTCACGAAGTGATGGCTTCGCCAAAGGGATGTCTTCGGCATAAGGCACGAAGACCCGCCAAACAACATGGCGGGCAGACACAAAATCCCACGAAGAAAACATTATTTGTGCTTTGGTGTTTTAGTGGCAATCGAAGAAAAAGCACCGCCACAAAGTCCCAATCGTATCGTTGTCATTTTGTTGCAGAGCTCAGTTTCTTTCCAAAAGTCCGCAGTTGCGTTTGCGGAAATTGTTCGGTACTGTAATTCACAACACGAAGGGGGATTGGCTCGACCAAATCCCATCCAACTGCACTAGGCTCGTAGACATTGACACTTCACAGATTTTAGAAATGGATATCGACCGCCCGTTCGAACTATGATCCGGTTCTTCGTACTTTTTCTATTTATTCCTCCGATGCTTTGTTCCCAAACGGAGACAGCGATACTGTCGTACGACGTTGTTGCGTCGCTGAATGAGCGGACACGCGAGATCAGCGGCACAGTCCACTGCTTCACAACGATCACCAATCCTTCCGTTTCGGATTTTTCTTTTCTCATCCCGAAGGAGTGGAACGCGGTCTCACTCCTCGACGTCAACAACGAGTCCATCGATTTTGAACGGACGGCGGCGGAACGTCCATCCAAGAACCGTATCACCTTCGACCGGACCGATCTTGAGACAAAAAGTGATACGATCTCTTTCTTCATCACATTCTCTGCTCTGTTCGACTCTGCTGCGACTTCCGGCATGTTCGTTTCGCAAAAAGAGTTCAACCTGCCGTATGATCACAACGAGAGCTGGCTTCCGGAATTCGCTTCACCATCTGCAGAACATCTCTCGCTCCGTTTCACTGCCGCTCAACAATTCACCGTTCTTTCTCAGCACACGGCGGACACGACAGCCTTCGGCGCGCTGCGGACTTGGTCCATCGATGGAAGGAATATTCCAATGCGGACGGCCTTATCCCTTTGCGGAATCTACGGTGCCGTACAACAACGGTCGATATCTCCTGATTCTTCGTGCAGCGTTACATTCTATTCGTCCCCGGTGCGTTTCAATCAGCAATATGCCGCCGCTACGGCGGAGCAGTTGAGCAATGCGCTTCAGTTCTTCAATTCGGTCACACATCATCGGTTCCGATCCTTGGCCTATATGATCGTCGGCAATACTGCTGCGGAACATTCCAACATCGATACCGCACAACTCGTCATTCGAAGTAATTCACCGGCATTTACCGTATTCGATTCTGCAGCGTTAACGCGCTCCATCTATAATCCGTGGATCACTGAGCTGGCAAGACGATTCTGTCCGCCGACCACCGATTCTACCGCATTGTTCGACGACGGACTCGCCGCCTATCTTGCTTCACGTTTTCTCATCGGCCGGTATCCTATGAATGCTCACCGGGAACGGTTCGATGCTGTATCGAACGCGCTGACATTCTTCCCATCGGGAATACTCGCCGCCGGTCACAGTGACAAAGCGAATACGAACACGATCATCTCGTTCCGCGGACGGTATCTTTTTTTCATGCTGGAATATCTTTTAGGCCGCGAATCTCTTGACGCTGTGATCTTGGAAATAACGACCGGACCATCGGCAGTGAATCTCACTTTCTCTCGATTTATCGAACTCTGTTCTGCAGAATACGGCACGCCACTGGAATGGTTCTTCGATCAATGGCTCCGCCGTCCATCGGCACCGGAATATATTCTGCAATGGAAGAGTGAGAAAACAGCCCGCGGTCTCTCGGTGGTAAAAGCCGTGATAGAACAGCGCGGCACACTCTTCTCCATGCCGATCCCGCTTACGTTCACATTCGGAAACAGAGTCATCACAAAACGGGTGCGGGCGGAACAACAGAAACAGGAATTCACCTTTTCGTTCCCTGTGCCGCCGTCCGCAGTGGAGCTGGATCCTCATCTGAACATACTGCGGTGGCTGCTGGAACTTCGCATTTCTGCACATGCGAAGACTGCGCAGCTCTTCATCTCGGTGAACAGCGATATCGTGAATGCCGAAAAGGAAGCGCTCTATACTCAGCAGCTCGATCCGAATAACGCTACCGGCAGCGCACCGCTTACATTATTCATCCTTGGTAATATCTCGGCTGTCAACGGCACCCGGGAAAAAGCCAAAGAGTATTTTCTGCAGTCCGCTGCCGCTGCATCGACCGATGAAACTGAACATTACCGTCAATTAAGCCTCATCCGGTACGGTAATTTGCTGGAGGTGGAAGGAAAACGGGATGAGGCTGTATCCTATTATCAGCGTGTGATCGCGGAAGGAATAAAAGATCCGGTCATCAATGCCGATGCCATTCTTCAGGCAGAACGGTTCCTTCGGGAAAAATTTCAGAACAACGATAATTATTGGTTTGTCATTCCGTAATACAACGATTTTATGATCCCATGACCATACAACTGCCCGCACATTTTTCTCTGCACACAGCCATCAATTCACACGGCTGGTACGATCTTGCTCCGTTCTCTGCAAACGAGGGATTGACGGAACTGAAATGTGTCATCTCGCTGACGAGAAAGAAACATGCGCTGATCCGGATCCGTGAGAAGAATTCCGTCCTGACGATCGCTGTTGAGAACAATGTCCGGCTGACGCGGACGGAACAGGAACGCATCAAGAACAGCGTCCGGTCGATGCTGAGGATCGACGAACCACTGGAGAAGTTCTATTCGCTCTGCAGAAAAGAGCCGCACCTGCGCTGGGTGCCGAAGATCAAAGCGGGACGTCTGCTCCGTTCGCAGACAATGTTCGAAGATGTGGTGAAAATGATGTTCACCACCAACTGTAGCTGGGCACTGACAAAGATCCAAACGACAAATCTCACAAAGAAACTTGGCGTGAAGATCGCAGACAATATCTATTCCTTTCCTCCCGCCGAAGTGATCGCAAAAAAAACGGACCGGTGGCTGAGAAAGGAACTTTCGTGCGGCTACCGCGCACCGTATCTGCTGGAATTATGCAGGAACATCACGAACAAAAAGATCGAACTCGAATCATTGCGCCAGTCCGATCTGCCGACGGAAGAACTGTATTGGAAACTCCGCTCAATTAAGGGGATCGGGCATTACGCCGCGGGGAATCTTCTGAAACTGATCGGACGGTATGATTATCTCGGCATCGATTCGTGGGTCCGCACACGATTCTCACAACTGCACCGGAAGAACCGTCCCGTCACGGATGACAGCATCATCGAAAAGCATTACGATCAATACGGCATATGGCGCGGACTCGTCTGCGTTATGGAAGTCACCTCCGACTGGCACGAGTGATCATTTTTCCATCCTTTGCAATTTCCCTCCTGTTTTTTCATATTAGAGTGGAAGATGTCTACAAAACGCTTATTCTTCAAAATTGTCATACTGAGCGGAGCCGAAGTGTGACAATTTCAATGTGCCGTGCCTCGTCTCCGCTCGGCATGGCATTAAATAAGAATTTTTTGGAGCACTTATAGTGTCATATCCAGGATCTCTATGAACGTCGCAATTGTCGCATCTGAATGTGCACCGTACGCAAAGACCGGCGGACTCGCCGATGTGGTCGGTGCGCTTCCGAAATATCTCTCCGCGCTTGGCGTGGATGTGAAGATCTTCCTCCCGAAATACGATACCATCGATGAAAAAAAGTTCGGACTGAAATACCTCGATTCCATCGGTGAACTGAATGTACGCGTGGGCGGGTTCCCACGCTCGGTGCAGGTTCTTACCGCACTGCTGCCGAACTCAAATGTTACCGTCTATTTTATTGACTGCCGTGAATATTATCACCGCGGAAAGATCTACACGGAAAATTGGGATGAGGATGAACGCTTCATATTGCTGAACAAAGCGGTGATCGAGTTGTGTCAGAAACTCCAATGGGCGCCCGATGTGTTCCATTGCAACGATTGGCAAACGGGATTGATGCCGGTATTCGTGAAGGACAGTTACAGCTGGGACAGGATGTTCGACCATTCGGCATTCCTGTATTCCATCCACAACATCGGGTATCAGGGACGATTCTCATTCGATACGCTCGCAAAAGCGGAACTCGGTCAGCACTACGGATACGGCGGTGCACTCGATTTCCAAAATTCGTTCTGTATGATGAAAGGGGGCATCCTTTTTTCCGAAGTGATCAACACTGTCAGCGAGACGTATGCACAGGAAGTGCTCACACCGCAGTATGGCTCCGGCATGGAGGAATTTCTCCTCATTCGTCAGAATGATTTCGTCGGCGTGCTCAACGGTATCGACATTGAAGATTGGAATCCTTCCCTCGACAAACATATTCCCTTCCATTTTTCCGCGAACGATCTTGCAAATAAGAAAAAGAATAAACAATTCCTCCTGGAAAAGACTTCACTGAAGTTTGATGAAAAGATACCGGTCATCGGCATCATTTCCCGTCTTGTTGCGCAAAAGGGATTCGACCTGATCGCCGACGCCATCAGCGATCTTATGGAACTGGACGCACAATGGGTCATCCTCGGCAGCGGTGAAGAAAAATTCGAACATCTGTTCACCGCAATGAGCAGCACGCTCCCGGATAAATGCTGGACCTATCTCGGATTCAACAACGATCTGGCACATTTGATCGAAGCGGGCGCGGATATGTTCCTGATGCCGTCACATTACGAACCGTGCGGACTCAATCAGATGTATTCACTGCAGTATGGTACCGTCCCGATCGTCCGGAAGACCGGCGGTCTTGCCGACACCGTACATGACTGGCACGAAGCACAGCATCTTGGAACGGGGAACGGAAACGGATTCTCATTCTACGATGCGACAGGAAATGCGCTCTTCTCCACAGTGAAACGGGCAATCGATTCGTTCAATATTCCAGATGAATGGAGAACTATCCAGCAGAACGGTATGAAGATGGATCTTTCGTGGGAACATTCCGCGAAAGAATATATAAAACTGTATGAGCGGGCGATCGTTCAGCGGAGAAAATGAGACATATGAAAGGGTTTCTGTCCATTGTTATTCTGAATCCCGTAGGGACGAAGAATCTGAAACGTATGATCTTTTTTTTCAGATTCTTCACTTCGTCCCGATGCTCTTTGGCAGAACTCGGGGTCATCGGGACTTCGTTCAGAATGACTATGCTTAGATGTTGGATGATTAACTAATATGATGAAAAAAAACAGATACGGCTCAACTGATATAGAACTCCCCGTGCTCGGCTTCGGCGCAGGACTCATCGGCAGTCCGACGATGGACGAAAATTATGCCGGCTATTTTGTCAACCAGATCGTCGATCTCGGCATCACGTTCATCGACACAGCGCGCGGATACGGACTCTCAGAAGAGCGGATCGGCCGGCATCTTTCGTGGAGAAGAAAAGATTTTATCCTTTCCACAAAAGTGGGATATAGTATTCCCGGATATCAGGATTGGACATACGACTGCATCGTTGCGGGTGTGCATCACGCTCTGCAGTTGATGCGGACCGATCATATCGACATTGTCCATATCCATTCCTGTCCAAAAGAGACGCTCGAGCGCGGTGAAGTGATCACCGCTCTGCAGAGAATGATCAGCGACGGAAAGATCCGCGTTGCAGCATACTCCGGGGAGAATGATGCGCTGCAGTACGCGCTGCAGACCAATGCATTCGGCGGATTAATGAGTTCCATTAATATCTTCGATCAGCGCTCCATCGATGCTGTCGTTGCCCCGGCATCATCGCAAGGACTCGGCTATATCGCAAAACGTCCCATCGGCAATGCACCGTGGCTTCACAACGCGCAGCCGATTGGAAATTACTGCGAAGAGTATTGGAAACGGATGAAATCGATGCAGCTCGATTTCGGTAATGAATGGCTCGATGTTGCTCTCCGTTTCACGACATTCACACCCGGTATTTCGTGTTCCATTGTCGGCACCACGAATCTCGACCACATCAAAAAAAATATTGAAATTATCGGGAAAGGGCCGCTGAACGCTGACCAGACCACTCTTCTCCGAAACACATTTACAGCGCACGACAACAATTGGGACGGACAGGTATAGTATGGAAACGTTGGCAAATCTTTTACAGAATAACCGACAATGGGCATCGGACCGGATCGCACTGCAGAGTGATTTTTTCAAACGCCTTGAGAATATCCAATCTCCGAAATATCTTTGGATCGGATGTTCGGACAGCCGCGTTCCGGCAAACGAGATCGTCGCACTCGATCCCGGAGAATTGTTCGTCCACCGCAATGTAGCGAACGTTGTCGTCCACACGGATCTGAATTGTCTTTCTGTCATTCAATACGCAGTGGACGTTCTGCACGTGGAACACATCATGGTCGTCGGACACTACGGGTGCGGCGGTGTCCGTGCAGCGCTGCAGAACAACCGGTACGGACTGATCGACAACTGGCTCCGTCATATTCAGGATGTGAACCAGAAATACCGCTCCATCATCGAAACGGCGGGGGACATCGACAAACAGGAGGACCGGCTTTGCGAACTGAACGTGATCGAACAGACGCTGAATGTTGCCGAAACCACCATTATCCAGGATGCATGGGCAAAAGGACAACCGCTACAGGTGCACGGCTGGGTGTACGGATTGAAGGACGGCATCATCCGCGATCTGAAAATCACGATGGATTCTGCCGATGATATGACGGGTATCTACCAGCGCGCTGTTTCGGGCGTGAAGATCTAGCACAGCGGATTTGGTATCTACTCAGAGTGTTTTCCGTTGAAATATTTGGTTGCCACACCTGCCTGCCGCAGGCAGGGATTTTCACAGATATGATCGCTAAAATATTTATATGAAAATCAGTGTAATCTGTGGCAAAAAAACCTCCCTGCATCGTTACCAAATTTGTTACAATTGTCTCTTGATAGAGGTAAAGTTCTCTTCGTAGTTTGCACTCTCAACTATTGCAGTAACGCCAACCACGGAGGTTCCATGCGGACACTGTTTTTCTTCCTGCTCATTATTTCCCTTCCTGCATTTTCTCAACGCCCGAAAGCAGATCCTGCGCTGTTCGATTTCTGGGTCGGCGAATGGGATCTCACTTGGAAAGACCCGAATGGTTCTATAGGGACCGGAATGAATATCGTCACGAAGATCCTCGACGGAAAAGTGATCCAGGAAAATTTCACAGGATTGACCGGACAGAACAAAGGATATAAAGGACAAAGTGTTTCCGTCCTGGACGGGCCTTCGGGCGAGTGGAAGCAAAAGTGGGTGGATAATCAAAACGTATTCCTGCCGTTCATAGGTGGGGCCAACGGGACTAGTGCCACTTCTCATAAATTATCTTGTAAAAATATTGTTCATCCTGAGCAAGCGCCGCACATTTTGAGGTCCTTCGACGCGGCCATCAAGAAATTCGAGCCTTGCTCAGGATGACCATGGTGCGGCGCGCGCCGAAGGATGATCAAATACAATATT
>CAIVNT010000456.1 GCA_903907305.1 uncultured Ignavibacteriota bacterium | reverse complement strand
ATTCCTTTTTCGAGATAGATCTTGTCGATACGCTGCTGTATCTCCTCCCGCGTCAGTTTCAGTCCCGCATCGATCATCGCATTGATAGCGGCGCCGATCGCCTGACGCTTCATCGCCATGAAATCAACAAGTGTATTGTCCAGATCGAATACGACAGCTTTGATCATAATATTTGAGCAGTTAATTGATATGGATGATCGTTGAAACGATCACAAATTTTTGGACTGAGAACTTCGGTGATAAAGAAGCATCTCTACGGCGAGTGAATACCCGTTGGAACCGAAGCCGGAGAGCTGCGCAACGCAGACAGGCGATGTCACTGAATGACGGCGGAATTCCTCTCGAAGGTGGATATTCGAGATATGCACTTCCACGGTGGGAATTGTGAGCATAGAAATGGCGTCACGGATGGCATAAGAATAATGGGTGAACGCACCGCCGTTGATCACGATACCGTTGAATCCTTTGCCGATGGTGGACTGCAATGCATCAACGATCGCACCTTCGTGGTTGGACTGGAAGAATGTGAAATGCGCTTCGGGATACCGTCCGATCAATTCATGCTCGATATCCGCCAGTGTCTGCGAGCCGTAGATATGCGGCTCACGCATACCGAGCAGATTCAAGTTGGGTCCGTTAACGACGAGAATGTTCATACAATGAAGTTTAGTTCAGATTCTTCGTCCAGATATTTTTTGAAAACAGTTTCACATCTGGACTCAGAATGACAAAAGACAATCAATTTTTCTGATGTATCTATTTATTACCGTACACGCACCATTTCATCTTCAATGAACATCCGCACATTCGGTTTCACAAAAAGATTATCGATCCCCATTTCCCCCAGCGCGAGAGCGATCACCACAGCTTTTCGGGAAGGATGAAGTTTTTTATTGACGACAATGATCTGCTGATCCTTCAGGATGCAGTAGCCCCCGTCAAAATCCCCTTTTTCATAGCGGATCTTCAAGCCCATTTCACCCGCAAGCAATTCTACTTCTGGTAAGTAATCTTCAGTATTCATTCTTCGTTTTTCGCAATGGCTTAAAGATAATAAAAATCGGTATAGTATAGTAGCAGAGCTGGGCGATGAACGGCAGTCCTGCCAGCGCCGTCATCCTCAATAGGATGGCCTTGCGGAATTCCTCCAGCGGCCAGTTTCCCCAATAATTCAACCCTACGATCTTCCAATCCAGCCAAAAACAATACAGTTCCACAGGGATGAATCCGAACAGGAGAATGGCACTCATCATCATCCACCCGTCAGTCCGGAATTTTCTGCGCGTGGTCGCGACAAATCCCGCTGCTGCAATGATCGTCAACGGATAACTGAAGAACACGACCACCGCGTTCTCGGCGAACGTACGGTAGATCGTCCTTTCCGCATCGGCATTGATCTGATCCTTGAACTGCGCAGTGCCGAACTCGAAGAGCATACCGGCTTGATAATGTTTCATGGATGATGCATACATCCACACAGTCGCGCTGATAATGAATATGAATAAAAAGAATTTTGCGGTTATTTTTTCCATAGAGAAAGGTAAGAACTTTTCAATGAGCGTTCAATAATGAACCGGCTCAATCATACAGAAGGTATTTTTTTCGTAGGGACATAAATTCCGTTACACCTCGCTGCCATCCGGATATGATCGTTTCTGCCGGAACACCGTTCGATAACGCCTTGCGGACCTCATCCGTCCCCGCTACCTTATCGAACATTGCATTCCTTGAGGAATCAGCGAGAGCGAAGGGATTTCTATCAGGATACAACCGAATGAGCGTTTCAATGATGTGGATCTGCAGATTTGTCAGATTCACTTTTGATCTGTCAAGGATGTGGATCTGCACGCCCGAAAGCTGCTTCGATATCTGTTTTGCGTAATATGGTTTATAGCTGAGCGGACGAAAATAAACACCGGGAAGTTTCTTTGCATTCAGAGCATCGGCAAGATTCGGGCCGTTGATCCACTCCTGTCCCACCAATTGGAACGGCATCGTATATCCAACGCCGATGTTCACAGTCTCAAGTTCCCCTAGCATTCCGATGGCGGAATAGTACAAAGCTGTCTCGGCATTCGGGATATGCGGTGATGTAGGGATCCACGGAAGTTTGGTGTTGTCCCAGTGCATCCATCGTTTCCAATTCTCCATCTTCACTACAGTGAGAGAACATTTCTTTCCTCCTTCAAGCCATCCTTCGTTATTGAGCATACCGGCAAATTCTCCGCATGTCATTCCATACACATACGGGATCGGATATTGCCCAACGAATGAACGGAATTTCAGATCGAGGATATTCCCTTCCACCCGCGCTCCGTTCAGCGGATCCGGGCGATCGAGCACAACAACGGCGATATTATTTTCTGCGGCTGCTTCCATTACATACGCAAGTGTGTTAATGAATGTGTACGAACGTGAACCGATATCCTGAATATCATACACCATCACATCGATCCCTTTCAGCATTTCGGGAGTCGGTTTTTTTGTCTTGCCGTATAATGAATAGACTGGAAGTCCCGTCGAAGAATCCGTGAACGTATCGATCTTCCCACCTGCCGGAACATCACCGCGGACTCCGTGTTCCGGTCCGAACAATGCAACAAGATGAATATTCGGCGCTTTGGCGAAAACATCCACGGTCGAGACAAAATTCGATGTGATACCTGTCGGATTCGTCACGAGTCCGATCCGCTTCCCCTCAAGGATCTTAAAATTGGAGGAGACAAGGACTTCAATTCCTGTCTTCACCTGAGACGAAAGAAGTGAGATAGAGAAGAGAACGGATAGGAATACATTTTTCATAGAGCACCGGATGGTTTTCTTCAAGGTAGGGAAAATTGTATGGATGAGAAAGCGGAAAAACAGGATTCCGCATCCGGGAGATCAAAACGCGGCAACGGCGCAAATGGAGAGAACATTACTGAGTTTGTTCGACACTGTACGTCCCGCTTATGCTGACTTTTTTTCGAAAATGTTTGACTGCCGATATAGAAAGAAGCGGACTGCGAATTATTTTCAAGAATCTGAAAGGACTGCCACGATCCGACCGCCTTCCCTCCTGAATACAATGTAATAGTATAATTCTTAAAGCTGGTTTGGGAATTTGCACTAGCAGTTTGTTGAAAAACTCTGATTTATGAAACAATTGATCCGTTGGTACGTCTAAATAGACATAATTCTACCAACGGAGGAAGAACCCATGCGAGGCATCAAACGACAACAAGATGCGCTGTTCAGTTACGTTTCATTGGAAGATCGCGTGCCATCAGATCATCCTCTGCGTCGGATCAAGTCACTGGTTGATCCACTATTACAAGACATGACAAAAACATTTGATGCGATGTATGCCAAAACCGGCCGTGCGTCCATTCCACCGGAGTATTTATTGAAAGCGACTGTGCTCCAAATGTTGTATTCGATCCGCAGCGAACGATTGTTGGTGGAGCAGATCGATTATAATCTCTTGTTTCGGTGGTTCATTGGTCTTTCGATGGACGATGTTATTTGGGAACACTCTGTATTCACTAAAAATCGGGATCGTCTGCTTTCGGGCGATATTGCCACTCTGTTACTTCATCAGGTTGTGTCACTGGCTCGCAAACACCGTTTGTTATCGGATGAGCACTTCACTGTTGACGGCACACTGGTTGAAGCGTGGGCAAGTCAGAAAAGCTTTCAGCCCAAAAATATTCAGCACACCGAACATTCATCTGCCTCTGATGATGATCCAAGCAATCCGACTGTGAACTTTCATGGCCAACAGCGTAAGAACGATACGCACCAATCGACAACAGATCCTGAGGCAAAACTCTATCGTAAAGGACCCGGAAAAGAAGCAAAGCTCTCATTCATGGGGCATGTCGTGGTTGAGAACCGCAACAGTCTTATTGTACAAACGGCTTTTACACAAGCAACTGGAACGGCAGAGCGTGACACTGGTATTGCAATGATGAAAAATCTCAAACGTGCTCAAAAGAGCCGCAATCGTCGAAAGAATAAACATCGGCTGACTTTGGCGGCAGATAAAAACTACGACACTCAATCCTTTGTCGCTGCTCTTCGAAAGCTAAAGGTGACTCCTCACGTCGCTCAAAATACCTCGAACAATCGAACCAGCGCCATTGATGCACGAACAACTAGGCACCGGGGTTATGCTATCAGTCAGCGCAAACGCAAACAAGTTGAAGAGGGATTTGGCTGGCTCAAAGTTGTTGCTCTCATGCGCAAGATCAAACTCAAAGGTACTGCACTCGGTGGCTTCCTCTTTACCTTCGGGTGTGCGCTCTATGATCTATTACGAATATCAAACATCATAACACACCAAGAGGCAACGACATGAGCTACTTTCATCACCACTGGACCCATTCGGCTCTTGTGGGAGCTCAATTCTTTCAACGGCAAGCCGTCGTCGGTTCATTTTTCTTGTTTCAAACTTCATGACACTGATAAATTTGCTCTGATAACTCATTTTTCAACAGCCTGCTAGTGACCCAAATGCAGGGAAGTTCTCCAAATGACTATATGAATATTTTGGTGATTTTGACAGGCATAGGGTAAAAATAAATCCATAACTCTCACGAAGATGGATTTATATGCATTTATATTGTTTGCATTTTCAATTCATTAGGATATTGTAATACTTTGGTTCCTTTTGGAAAACTTTATAACACTTCACCCATCACAAAGGGTTTCTCTTTTTTGCTTTCCAGTATTCGCACAACCTTTGCAACATTCTTTTTGTCAACAATAAAGATCAGTCCTACACCAAGATTGAACGCGCGCGTCATATCGTATTCCGGCACTTGACCAACGGACTGTATCAAATCGTAGATGAACGGACGCTGCCAGGAGAACCAGTCGATGTTCAGAGAGAGTCCTTTGGGAATGACACGCATGGTGTTTCCGATGATCCCTCCGCCGGTAATGTGGGACATTCCTTTGACGAGATTCTTTGTCGTGAGCGATTGGATCGGTTTCAGATACGATCGATGGACGGCAAGAAGCGCTTCGCCGAGTGAGCCGTTCAGTTCCTTGAATTTTTTCTTCAATGAGAATTCGGGAAGCAATACATGACGGGCAAGTGAGTATCCGTTGGTATGCAATCCTGCAGACGGAAGTCCAATCAGCACATCGCCTTTCTTTATTCCTTTACCGTTAATGATCTT